>JAJVIP010000017.1 GCA_022072025.1 Elusimicrobiota bacterium | reverse complement strand
CCTCAAGAGAAATTCTGTTTCGTTGAACACACCAGTTGGCCGAATCGGGGGGGTTGGGTTTGAGCGTGACTCCCGTGATGAGCCCCATATTGACATTGTAACGAGCGCCGTCGTGATTGGGATAACAAACCGTGAGGGGTTGCCGGAGGGTGATGTCCCCCACGAAAGGCGGATTTTGAGGGCATTCCTCAGCTGAAAACAATGGGTTGATTCCCATCCCAAAAATCAGCATGAAAAAAAATAAAAACCAATGGCCAATCATTATCTGATGACGCTGAACCGGTATTGTTTTCGAATTGGTTCTTTGCCGGATTTTTCGGCTGTGACAACGCCGGTGTACACCCCCGATTTGAACTTGGTTTGATCCAATGGAATTTCATAACAAGGCTTGCCATTGACCAACTTTATTCCATCAGAAACTTTTGTTTCATAGACGAGGTCTCCCGCCACATCGTAAATGCGTGTGCTGACTTCATCTGATTGACCCACCTCGATATGGAGAGTGGGGACATCCCCATCCTTGGTGGGGTTGGGAAAGACATAAACTTCTCCGAAGGCATAGGGCAAATCCGTGATAGGAACAAAAACTTGATAAATCCCCAGTGCGGTCACACTCACAGATAGATTAACGCCATCAAACTGTTGATGGGGCACCTGTGTCCAATGATCTCCTCCCTGAAACAAATACAAATGAGGAGTCCCAGATAAAGAAGTGTTCTTAAGTGGAATGGAAATAAATTCTTCTGATGATAAAGTCGACTCATTGGTTGGGATAGAATTCCCTTCTCCAAATTGAATAATCAAAGGATAGGACTCTTCTGGGGGCAGATAGACCGGCAAGGAAGGAGAGACGCCTCCTTGAGTGGGAGTTGTCAGTTGAAATGGGTTCCCAATGGATTGCAAATTATTGAGGGTGGCAAAATGGCTGGCACTCTGGGACGCTTGTGACGACGCAGCCGTTAATGAAACATTCAGGGATGCGGTTGTTGTTTGTCCCGGATTTTTAATGACACTTATACATTGAGGGGACATCCAACCGGGGCAGATGAAGGGGTCGACTACGTTGTGGCGGCAACACAAATTATAGTCAGCGGGGTTAATGGGGTGATTACAGCGGTAGGAATGTGTTGGAGGACAAGGGGTACAAGAATTTGGCAATCCTACGCCACAATAGTAGGAAATACGGAAACGAGCCCAGGTAATTCTGCCTGTTGGATCATAAATAGCTCCCCATCCCCAACAAGCGCAATCAGGGCCTGGTGTGGAAGTGGGACTTGCTGTCGGAGAGGGGCTGGGTGGGGGGCTTGAGATAGGTGGAGTGGGGGTGGGCGTTGGTGGCAAACCACAAGAGAATTTGACCCGCTGTCGCCCGACTCTTTGGTTGGTGGGAGTAGCATTGGGTTCTTGTTGCAAAGTTAATTCAGCGTAATAGAATTTTCCCTGGGTTATCTTTCCCCCCAAGTCGATATCTCCAGTTTCGAAGGTGATGGTATCAGCCAGATTGCTTGGCGGTGGAGCCACTTGCGGGAGAACAATAGGGCCATGCACCTTGGGGCCCATATAACGAACCCCTTGAAATTTGACGCTGGGATCGCGCGTGTAGGACCCCAAATCATTTTCATTGGATGCCCAGCGGTCGCACTCTTGAGCATTTTTTTCAGCGTCAGTCAGGGTTTGATTGGGATTGGCGGCTTTTTCCACGATGCGAAGCATCACTTTTGAAAGGGAATAGGGGAGTGGCCTTGGGTTGGGCCCGGTACATAGGTTGTGGGTGACCCTCGCGGTGAACTTGTATTTGCAACCACCCACATTTTTAACCTCAAGAGAAATTCTGTTTCGTTGAACACACCAGTTGGCCGAATCGGGGGGGTTGGGTTTGAGCGTGACTCCCGTGATGAGCCCCATATTGACATTGTAACGAGCGCCGTCGTGATTGGGATAACAAACCGTGAGGGGTTGCCGGAGGGTGATGTCCCCCACGAAAGGCGGATTTTGAGGGCATTCCTCAGCTGAGAAAACCAATGATATAGGTAAGAATATAAGCCCTATTAATACAAACGACATGCCGGGAAGACGGATTTGTAACATTAATTCTGTCGTTCGTATTAAGAAGAAAGTTGCTGAATAATATGTTGAATGTATTTTTCTATTCATTGAATGAATGGAGTTTACTATCAATTATGCCTTCTTTCACCAAAGCTTAATTGGTTGGGATTAACTTCTCATTAAGAATTGGTTAAGGTTTTCCGTCGAGCGTTGGGTTTTTAGTTTTCGATGGTAGAATGGGGCCCTATGTTGAAAAAAATAAGAAAATCAAAATTGGGGATTCGATCCACAGCCGTTTTTGTGATGGCGGGGTTTTTAATTGTGGGGATGGGAGGCGCCACCATTGTGGGCCCTATTTTCCCGGAACCGGCCCGTCAGGTGACATTGGACCCTGTGGCCACCAAAACCATGCAAGAGCTGGTTCGTTTGGGCTTACACAAAAAGCTTTCTCAGGCCGAGCTTGAAAATTTTCTCTCAGTCCAATCGCATTCCCAAAAACCCCTTTCTGAGATTCTTAAAGATCCTCTATGGCTCGAGAAATTGGGCCTCTCCGCCAAGACATTTAAAGCCACATGGTATGCCGCTAACCCCTTTGAATTGTTGCCTCTCGATCTTCAAACGGCCATCCGCAAAGAAAAAACCCCTTTTCAATCCCGCTCTGATATCAATTTGTGGCTAAAAAGAACACATGCACCGAAAAGATGGGTTAAAGCCATTGAGTTGGCCCTCATAGAAACGACCGCCAAAAACTTGTGGCGAGCTTCTCGTGGCAAGAGGCCTTACGCTAAAAATGGGCAATACTTACAACCCATCGCGTTGGATAGAGGGAACGGTCATATCGATACCATGGACGGTCATATTGCGACCGATCCTCGCGTTATTCCCACCAATTCGAAGGTTTTAATCCTGGTTCGTATCAATGGAGAAGATCGGTTGCTTCGGGTCAAAGCGTCGGATATTGGGCAAGCGATTAAAGGCCATCATGTGGATTTGCCGATTGTGATAAAACCCAAATACGGTAAAAATCACGCCATTCGTTTTCCGGGAGAATCTATTCGCAATCCCACGGTTATCATCTTTTCGCCGGCGAAGAAATCTAGTCGAGGTCAAAAGGCGTAAGCGGTTTTTCTCCAATCCCTTCTTTTTTCACCTTTTCCACTTCTTTCTTAAAAGCTTCATCGATCTTCTTTTTCTTTTCGTCCAGGCCGGCTTTGGTTTTGTCAAACAGGGTGGCGCGTTTTTTCTTGTCGTCTTCTATTTTTTGGAGCGCGGCGGACATTTTGTCAATCCCACTTGTTTCTCTCTCAGAGGGCGTCCATTTATTCACCACATGTCCGTCTTCCGCCGCCACCTCAATAAGGGCTCTGCAGCAAGGGCAATTCACATAAAAAGTTTTGGCCATGAATCAGTCTCCCAAAAAGCGAACTTCGGTTTCCCCTGGTTTTAAATATCCCAGCTCTTTTCGCACCAATCGTTCATAGGATTTGGGATGCGATTCCAATCGATCGATTTTCTTTCTCATTTCTTCCGTATCTTTAGAAAGTTGCGTGAGTTCGGCCTCTGCCTTTTTAATCAGACGTTGGCGCCTGATTGTGTTTTTAACACTGTCGCTTAAGACAAAGGTGAATACAATCAGTATGGCTCCAGCCAGCCACAGCCAAACCTTATTTTTATTTAACTCCAATCAATTCCCTTCGAAAACATGATGGCCGGGGAAACTGGCCCGACGCCCCAGCTCCTCCTCAAGTCGCAGGAGTTGATTGTATTTGGCCATTCGGTCCGATCGAGAAGCTGATCCTGTTTTTATTTGGCCGGCGCCTGTGGCCACAGCCAAGTCAGCGATAAAAGAATCCTCTGTTTCACCGGAGCGGTGAGAAATAATCGAGCGATAGCCATGTTTGGTGGCCAATTGGATGGCGCGAATGGTTTCTGTGAGACTTCCAATTTGGTTGACTTTTATCAAAATGGCATTCGCCACCCCTTTGTTGATTCCATCTTGGAGACGGGAGGTGTTGGTCACGAAAAGATCATCTCCGACCAATTGAAGCCTTTTTCCAAGTTCATCCGTAAATATTTTCCATCCATCCCAATCATCTTCATACAGGCCGTCTTCAATGGACACAATGGGATAGTCCTTAAGCCATTTTGCATAGAAAGCAACCATTTCTTTGGCGCTCAGGGACGGGGACCCTTTTTCCCCTTCCAGCGTATATTTCCCGTTCTTGTACAGTTCATTGGAAGCCACGTCCAAAGCCAAAAGGACGTCTTTGCCAGGTTTGTATCCCGCACTTGTGATCGCTTGACAGAGGAGTTCGAGGGCCTCTTCATTTGAGGAAAGATTGGGGGCGAACCCGCCTTCGTCTCCCACCGAGGTGGCCAGGTTTTTACTTTGAAGAATTTTTTTAAGGGAGTGGAACACTTCAGCACCGCAACGAAGCGCTTCTTTAAAAGACCCATCACGGACAGGAACAATCATGAATTCTTGAATATCGACGTTATTGTCGGCATGAGCTCCCCCATTAAGCACGTTCATTAATGGCACGGGCATCAGGATCGATTTGCGTTCATATCCAAATGATTCACGAATGTGTTGGTACAAAGCAATTCCTTTCGACGATGCGCCGGCTCGAGCGCAAGCCAAAGAGACTCCCAAAATGGCGTTTGCGCCCAAATTCGATTTATTGGGAGTTCCGTCAAGTTCAATGAGGCGTTCGTCAATTTGGATTTGGTTGGAGGCGTCTTGTCCTTTAAGCGCGGCGGATATTTTGGTGTCAATGTGGCCCACAACTTTGAGGACCCCTTTTCCACCGTAGCGTTTGGGATCGCCATCGCGCATTTCGAGAGCTTCGTGAGCTCCGGTCGAAGCGCCTGAAGGGACCGCCGCTCGGCCGATACTGCCGTCTGAGAGAATCACGTCGACTTCAACGGTGGGATTTCCTCTTGAATCAAGAATCTCGCGCGATTTGATCATGACAATTTTCCCTCTTCGGTTTCGCTTGGAAGAAAAACGAAGTGATTTTTTCAACTTGGCCATATTTATCCTCTCATTTGGTTGTGCGACTCGGTTTATTTAATGTTTCGAAAACAGAGCGCAGAATTTTTATGCAGCGCATTAAATCGGGTCTTGAAATAAAATAGGGCGGCAAGAACCGCAGCACATGGCCTTGGGTGCAATTGATCAAAAGTCCTCTTTCGCGCGCCAATTCAACGTAGGGATCACCACTTTCATGGAGCTCCATTCCGGTCATCAAGCCAAACGACCGGATGGCTTTTACGGAAGGGAATTCAGTGAAACTTGAAAGGATGTCTTTGATGCACTCAGCGGATTTTTGAATCTGTTGCAGCGCCCGTGGCGTGAGGAGTTTTAATACTTCCAGAGAGGCCGCGCAAGCAACCGGATTTCCGCCAAAAGTCGAGCCATGAAGTCCCGGAACCATGTGTTGTGCCACTTTTGTGATCGCCAAAGTGGCTCCCAAGGGAAGTCCGCCAGCCAGTCCTTTGGCCAGGGTTATGACATCTGGTTTGATCCCATAATGTTCAAAAGCAAAAAATTTCCCCGTTCGTCCCATTCCGGTTTGCACTTCATCCATAAGCAAAAGCAAATTTTGTTTTTCACAAAGTTGAGCAATACCCGCCATGAATTCCGGAGTCGCAATGTTGATGCCCCCCTCTCCTTGGACGGGCTCGAGTAAAATAGCGATGGTGTTCGTCGTCACGGCTTGTTTCAGCTTTTCCAGATCATTGAACGGAGACTGGTGAAACCCTTGAGGGAGCGGTTCAAACACATCATTGGAACGGGATCGGCCCCAAGAGGCGGTGGTGGTGGCCAGAGTGCGTCCATGAAAGGCATTTTCGAATGTGATGATCTCCCGCCCGGGTTTGTTATTTCGGGTGGCCCACAACCGAGCCAGTTTAATGGCCAGTTCGTTGGCTTCAGCCCCTGAATTCGAAAAGAAGACCCGAGACCCTTCATAACGCCTGGTTAAACTTTCCGCCAATTGCATTTGGGGATGGGTATAAAAATAATTGGAGGAGTGGAGCACTTTCCCTGCTTGTGATCGAATGGCTTGGACCACTTTCGGATGGTTGTGGCCCACGCCGCAGACGGCCAGTCCAGAAAAGAAATCAAAGTACTTTTTCCCATGATTGTCCCACACCAGCGCTCCCTTGGCTTTGGCGATCAAGAGCGGTTGGCGTTTGAAGGTGTGAAGGAAATGTTTAAGTTCTTTTTCAGCGAAGGGGTTGTTCATTGTTATTGGCGGATCCTTGTTCCATGTTCAAAGTCAATTCCCATTTTTCCATTGAGGATGTCAACTTCCCCAATTCCTTGGTGAATAGCGGATCTTGCGGATTGAACTTTGGGGATCATTCCCCCTGTGATGACGCCAGAGGAAATGAGTTTGTCAATTTTTTCTGTTTTGAGAACCGGAATGCGGTTCTTTTCTTTGTCGAGCACTCCTGAAATGTTGGTCAGGAAAATGAGATTCGCGGCTTTGAGGCTGATGGCCAAAGCACTGGCGACGTCGTCCGCGTTGATGTTGATGGGATGGCCTTTTTTGTCAGAACCCACAGAAGAAACCACCGGGAGAAAACCTGCTTTTAGGAGTACTGATAAAAGGGCGGGACGTGTCTGCAAGGGTTTTCCGGCCCGGCCCAGTCCGGGGATTGGTTGGGCTGTGAGGGTTTGTCCATCCCGGCAGGAGAGTCCCACCGCTGGGCGACCCAAGGCGGCAAGGTCAGCGGCAATACTTTTATTGATTTGCCCACTGAGCACCCGTTCCACATGCACGATGGCTTCGGGAGAGGTAAACCTTCGTCCTTTAACGAATCGGGTCGGTATCTTATTCCGATTGAGTTCTTCTTCAATTTGGGGTCCTCCCCCATGAACAAATACCACCGGATATTTTTTACCTATTCGAGCGAGGGCTAAAATTATTTTTTTTCGAATGGGGCCGGGGATCATCAATTCTCCCCCCGCTTTAATAACAAGTGGTCTTTTCATGTTGATTTAAAATGGACGCAACGTTTTCCGAATTCGCAGTGGGAACAGTAGTTGTGGTTGGGGTTGAATTGATGTTGTTTGATTTTTTCAGCCACAGATAAAATACGCGCGCGCGCCTCCTCCAGTTGTTGTTGGGTTCGGATTGTTTCAATGGATGTACCGGAAGATAGAAAATAATAGGTGAGTTTAAGAGGGGCTCCTTTAAGGGTTTCAGTCATTCCAAGGGCATAAAGCGTCATTTGTTGGTCCTGTGCGATGCGCGATTCATTCCATGGCGGCGATTGGGTCTTGTACTCGATGATTTCGTAGGTGCCATCTTTGTGGATATCCAGGCGGTCAATGGTTCCTCTTAATTGAACGGGTCCGGGAAGTTCAATATTAAACTCTTTTTCCGTCGAAACAACTTCGGAGGTTCGGTCTTTATCCAATTCAAAAAATTTCTCCAAAATGGTTTGGCCGGATTGATAGGCCTCCATTGTCGCTTGAGGAGAGTCAAATCCTTCATTGACCCATTGTTCATCGAAAATTTCCAAAAGACGAGGCAAGGATTTTTCGGTGTTCTCAGGGGACAAGTACTTGTCTAACGTTCGATGGATCGATTGCCCCAAAGCTGCTTTGGCGCTGGGGCCAGAGCGCCAGCCTTCATCAAATATAAGATGGTACATCCAAGGACACCGTTCGTAAGCCTGCATCCGAGAGTGGGATATTTCGACGGCATTTGTCATGCGGGAGTCAGGGTAAAAAAAGTGACCAAGGTGTCCCCGTATTTCTCTTGCCGCTTCAAGTTCCAAGGGCCGAAGGAGGTCACCTTTTCATTTTTGTGGTGCTGGGCAATAACCAAACCTTTTGGATTTAACAAGGAATATTTCGAGATGTTTTCGAGAGTGGGTGTCACCAAAGCCAGGGGATTTTTTTGGGCGTCTTTGTAAGGAGGCCCCATAAAGATCAAATCGAAATTTTTCGGTAAAAAGGAGAGGTCCCCAACGGCACTCATTCGGAAGACCGAAGCTTGGCTGTCGAATTTAAACAGCGTGATGTTTTCATGGATTAATCGAACGCATTTCGGCTCTTGTTCAACGAAGGTGGCATGACTGGCTCCCTCCGATAAGGCTTCAAGTCCCACCGAACCCGTTCCAGCATAGAGGTCCAAAAAATGACTTCCCACTATTCGAGGCCGGATGATGTCAAAGACAGATTTTTTGATTCGCGCAAGGATCGGTCGAACAAGCGGATTGTTGGGAAGGGTTCGCACGGTTCGTCCCCGTGCGGTGCCGCTGAGAATTTTCATGATGGAAGATGTCCCGATTTAATGAGGCGGGATGAAAGGCGAAAGGTGGAGCTGATCGGGATCGAACCGACGACCTTCCGCCACGGCGGACGCTCTCCACAAAATATGTTACTCTCCGCCGCCTTCGAGGGGCTGTAGCTCAGCTGGGAGAGCGCCTGCATGGCATGCAGGAGGTCGTCGGTTCGATCCCGATCAGCTCCAAACAATTCCATCTTTAAAATCCCACCTTTTCGCCTACTGAGCCTCAACGAACGGCAGGCTGAGGGGCCCCCCCTCAAAATGACTCTTCATTCGATCTGTTTGATCCTCAATTGAGGGTGAGAGGATGTCGATATAAGGCGCCGATTGTTTGATTTGAGCGCCCCCAAAATTTTTTTCTGTGGCGTTGTAGACAATTGAAACAGGAGTCGGTGTTTCTTGTTTTTGACTGTTCTCAATGCCCATGAGCCCAGCTGAGAATCTCCATTGTCTTGGGTCTCCTCTTAAAAGGGATCGCGGGAAAGTGGTTGAAAAACTTTTCCCGCTGGCGTCGACCGATTTTTTACCCAGCGTTCGTGGCGACTCTCCTGGGATGGACTGATAGATCGTCGCGGAGCGAGGCGAAAACGCCACGGCATATTCCCAGGCCGCCTCTCGAGCGGTATTTGTTTTTCCCCGACCTCCCAGTCCATTGGTGCTGCCGGCGTTTGGGAGGCGATTGACATCGATATAGAGATCGATGGCCGGAAGAACGGAAAGGGGTTTTCCGAGAAAAGGTTCTTGAACACTGGCCGTGATATTAATTTCTTCATCGTTCCAAGAAAGAGTTAATTCTTTTAAGTCAAACATTCCTTTGGGATAGGGGCCCACGGGATAGGTGTAACTGCCATTTCCATCGTCGTCGTTTTTGGAATCATTCCAGGTGAGGCTGTTGGGGCCTTCAATGAAAAAAGGGCCCTCCATTGAATCCGATTTGGGAGTTGACTTTATGGCGGATCGAGTGGCAAACCAGGTGTTGAGATTGGATGGAACAGCCGTTTCACAAAGACGGTAAACATTGCCCAGTGTTGCCAGGAAATTTCGTTCATCAACCGGACGGTCTGAAAGAGGCCCTGTGGGAGGAGCGATCGATCCCAAACGGAGTAAAAATTCGCCTGATTGAGCGTTGGCCATTTCTTCTATGGCCGCGTCCAGTCTCTGCAGATTGGCTCGTCCTGATTTTTGATAGGTTTCGATGGCCAATCTCGCATCAGCAATAGCCGCCCACGCGCGTCTTTGTTGGGAGGATGTGACCCAAGAAGAAAAATCATTTTCAAAGGGGGTGATATCTTTTGGAAGATCAAAAGCATCTCCCAGAGATTGAGTCCAGGTTTCTGCAGTTAAGAACAACCGCTGAGGTTTTTTGGGGGTGATTTTTTTTACGACCTCTTCTAGGTAATAAATTTCCGCTTTGGGATCTTCGAGTTGTGTGGTGTCAATGAACACAAATGGATAACCCAAGGTCCAATCCGCCATTTTTTCTGCCCATACTTTTCCACCCAGCGTCAATTCATCAATGGTGGGAGGTTTCGGCGGAATCACCAGCGTCGTCCCTCCATAAAATCGAATTCCCCACCGATCCTGGGGACGTCCCAAAACCCAATTCAATCTAAATTTCTTTACCGTATTCACCACGGATTCGGTGAGACTGAGATAGGGTGGGGTTAGACCGGAAGGCAGATGCCCCCATCTTTTTTGATATCGAGCGCTTCCCCGGGCGATTTGCGCCGCCACGTCTTCAGGCCAGGCATAGTTGAAACCCCATTTTTGAACGGTGTTTCCAGCGTTACTCAAATTGTCCAATAGGGGCAAATTGGGTTCGTTCTCTAAAGTAAGGGCCACCTCTAGGGTTTTTGAACTTTGGCGAAGAGAAAATTCGCCTAACAAATCGCGGTTTGTTTCGTTGTTGAAATAAGAAGGCGGAAAAATAAGGGTGAGGTTGAGGTTGGGTTGGTTTTCAAGAAATTCGAGGATATCTCCCGCGCTTCCTTCCGGGTGGACCGCAATAAAAATCGCCAATTCCGGCCATCCGCCCGTGGGCATCACAGGAGAGGTGTAGGCGGAAGGAGGCCCCTGCATAGAGGTGGAAGCGGAAGCGGACTCCTCCGAGCTTAATTTGGGAGTTTGCTGTTCTTTATGATCAGATGGCTTGGGTGCTGGGCGCCGGGAGGAGGCCCAAACAGTGAAACCAAAGAGCATCAACAAAGGAAGAGCAATGGATATTTTTATCGGTTTCCCCAGGGCCATAAGGCTCCGGAGTATACCACTTCAACTTGGCCTTAAAACTTGAAGTGGGCGGCGTATCGGAAGGTGTTTCCAAGATCTCCAAAGGGGACCCAGGCAAAGTCAAAATCCATTTGTCGATAGCCCAATCCTGCTCCCAATGTGATTCCATTGGCCCCCTCAGCGTCGGTGTTGGCTCCATTAAAACCCACGCGCGTGGCATAACGGACCTTGTCAGCGACCGCGTCTTGCCATTCAAAGCCCAGTCCGAATTCTAAGTTACGATCGCGGGATTTTTTGAGATTGGTGGCCATGGTGAATCTATCATTGAAAAGGCGATATCCCACCCCACCGTCAATAGTCAGCGGAAGCGGATCGCTTTCTTCTATGAACTTTAATTTTTGCCCCATATGTTTGACGGCCAGCCCCAAGGTTAATGGATTGTTTTCAAATCGTTTAAAGATTCCAAGGTCGGCCGACCAAGAAGAGGCAGAGGCATTGTCAATTTCAGACCTGACCCAACGGAGAGTTCCCCCCCATCCACTGTGTTCCCCTATTTTGTGGGCATAAGTGAGTCCATAACCAGCGTCCTGATTTTGAAAAGATCCGGTAAGCGATTCATCCGAGCCTCGACGGTCAATATCATCAGTCTGAAGAGTGGCACCTGAAATTCCCCAACCTCCATTTTTAGTGGGGATGCTTAGCGCCGCAAAATTGTAATTGAGTCCTTGAAGATATTGGGTATGCAGCGCAGTGAATTCTTTTTGCTCTTGGAGGGCCAGTCCGCCTGGATTGAAATAAAGGGCGTTCACGTCATCGGCAATGGCCACGAAGGCGTCTCCCATGGCGGTGGGTCGGGCTCCCGCTCCGATTTTCAAGAAGGCCGCTCCACTGGTTCCCGCGTTGTTGTCCACCGCAAAACATGGGGCAGAAAAAAGCAGCAGGATCAATCCCCATGTGGAGCGCTTCACTTGAGCACCGCCATCTTAAAGAATTTTTCGTTCCCGCCACCAACAGTTAAGCGCGCAATGTACGTGCCGGAGGCGACCTTTTGCCCTCGCTCGTTGAGTCCATCCCATTCCAGATAATAATGAGAACCGCCGGTGACGTTGTGTCTTATTGTTCTTACCAGGGCGCCGGTGACATCGAAAATGCTGATTTCAGCCGTCCCGGAAATGGTGGTGGGAACGCTCAGTTTGATCATGGTTCCATCGATCACCTGTGACGCGCTGGCGGAACCGGGGTTTTGAAGGGTCACGGTTTTCGATTTTAAATTGAACGGATTGGGGAAATTAATTATCGATAACTCTCCGGAATAACCATCTCCGGTGATGATGGAAACGCTTGAATTTAAAACAGTGAAGATGGACGCGTGGGATATGCTGACGCAAATTTTTTCGTTAACCGTATCCACCGATTTGTTTTCGCTCTCCAATAAATATTCATCGGTGGTTGAGTTGTAATAATAAACGTTCAGCGAATAGGGATCAGTGGCGCTGGAGTCGTAACTCAAACAGAGTCGCGCTTCTTTTCCTTCAGGGAAAAAGTGACTGACGCCCGCCGGTAAAAAGATGTCATAGAACGAGCTGAGAGGTGAAACGTCCAATTTTTTGAGTTTGGACATGGCTTTGGCCATCTCACTTGGGTAGGCATGAAGCCCCAATTTCTCAGCCACCCTCAACGCGCCCAGTTTGGATCCCACCATGGAGGCCGAGGTCTCCAACTCGCTTTGGGTTGCTGCGGCCTTCAAGGTGACTTGCGGAGCGCTGTCTTCATCTTCTCCTTGCCATCCGGCCGGAGCCGTGAAACTCGTGGAATCGTTGGCCTGTGACAAATCCACCTCGCCTCCGCTGGCATTGCTCACCGTGGCGCTGTTTTGTTTGGACACGCCGGCATAAAAGGTGAAGGTGGTGTCGATGGTTTGATTCGCGCCGGTTTCGCTGTCTTGGGAAACAAATGTGGCGGTTACACGAAGGGTGAAAGAAGTTTCTCCTCCAGCAGGTGTGTAGGTGGTCGATACTTCCTTTCTGTCCGATGAAATGGTGGTTTCTCCAAGAGCGCTGTTTCCTGATGTCAATGAAAGAATTTCATTGTCGTCTTTAATTCCAATTGTTCCGGAAATGTCGATGTCCGAATTCCTCAACGTTTCTTCAAATTTGAATAACAAGGTGAAACTACCATCGTTATTTTTGACAATTTGGTTGAGTACACCCGGGGCGGGTGCTTCAAAAGTAAGATCCAATTCCGTGTCCGATGTTAACGTGATATCGGAGGCCAAATTGCTCACGGAATTCGATCGACCAAATCCAATAATCGAGTAGGCCTTGTTGGGTTGAATGCCCGATATGGAGTATTTGATGATGTTGTTGGAGGCATCTTGATCCAACTGGGCAATGGCTATTTCGTTGAAATTATTTCTGGCCGCGATGATGTCCTCAACATCAGAGGTGGTCACCGGGTCTCCATTGGGTTTTGTCAATTTTCCTGAAAGGGTGTATCCCGTGGGAAGAACAATGGTCCCCAAATCAACGGTTTCCCCTTCCGAAACTGAAATGTTTTTCTTTGAGTAGCTGCCGTATCCCTTGGCCAGGATGTAGAGATCATAAACACCCGCTGCCAGCCCTTTAACATCGAGGGTGCCGCTGGGACTCACAAATTCTTCAATATTTCCCAGTGGGTTATCGACGGGAATCTCAGGTTGTTTGTTGAGGATCGCGATGGCCCCAGGTAGAGACCCCGATTCACCAAAGGGAACCTGGGGAACGCCTGAGTCGGCGGTGGTAATGGTGGCAGTGATCCCGCTATTGGCCAAAGAAAGTGTGAAATTGACTTCGGTTACGCTCTGAGTATCTATCGGCCCTTTGATCGATTCCGCATAGCGGGAGGCTGTTGTATCCCCACTGAAACGTTGATCAAATGGATCAGGACGAGGCGCGGCAAAGAAATGATAATAACGCGCTCCCGTTGAATCGATTCCTCTCATCACATATTTTCCGTTTGAATCAGTGAAGGTTTCCAAAAGTTCATCGTTGTGACCGGATTGGTTTGATTTTTCAGCTTCGACCCGAATATTGGAGAGCGGCGTGCCGGAGGCGTCCACCACCGTCCCGGTCATTTCAATTCCTTCATCAAGGGGAATCACGCCCAAATCCTTGATTTCTCCTCCTGAGACTGAAATGGCGCTTTTGGTCACATTAACGAAGGCTTTTTTTCCTTGCGCGATATCGGAATCCGATATCCCTCCATCCAATCCCAATACCACGTCGTAAGTCCCTGGATTGACCGCGATATTGAAATATCCATTCGCGTCAATGATCGGGTTTTCAGCTCGGCCAAAACCACCTGGAATGTAAGGGTTGCTTCTCGCTTCAATTCGAAAAGATTCGGAAAGATATTGAGAGTAGTTGGCGGCCGAGATAACAATACCGGACTTCTTAACTTGTAATTTTCCTCGGATAATTCCCGAATTAAGCAAGCTGATCTCTTTGTTGGAAATATCGGAGGAAATAATTTCAACTTGGAGATCCTTAGAGGAATATTTTCTCGGATAGGTATCTGAAACCGTTACCACATATTGTCCTGGTGGAATGTGGGTCAAAGAGAATTCAGCGGAAGTCCCCGAGAGATAAATAAATTGTTGGGCGACCGTTGACCCTTCACTATCTCTCGCCTGAACATTCAAGCTCCGGCCTGATTCTGATTGGCCACTGGCAACGCGAATCGTACCGCTGATTTTGTATCCATCGGTCAGGTTGAAATTTTGTCCGGTCATATTTTGACCCACGTACAAAACCTTGTTCAATTTGCTGATTTCATTCCCATTGGAAAGATCGCCATCCATTTCCCCGTTTGTGGTCAGGCGATACGAACCCTCCGCGAGTCCATTGATGCTGTAATCTCCATTGGCGTTGTAGAACCCAATGAATGATTCTTTGGGGTCATAGAAAATCCCACCACTGGGGCCACCGCCCCCATCATTAAAGTCTCGGTTGCGAAGTCTTTGAGCCGTTATTCGATTGGCATTAAGGGTGCTTGGTCCCGAAGGTGTATAGGCTTGGGTGGGAGTGGATCTGTTCACAATAAAGGAAAGTGTGTACGGCGCGCTGGCTGATGAGGTGACGCGGCCGGAGACCGAATAGGTGGCGCCTGATAAATCTAAATTCTTTGTTGTGGTACTTCCATTTTTAACTTGCCCTTGGGTGGTGACCACCAAACCTGTCGTGGGGTAGCGAGCGCGAATGGTGTAAAAATCTGTTCCGAGATTGCTGATGGTATAGGTGTTCCCTGAAATGACGCCAGTCAGACTTCCTTGTCCAAAGTGATTAAACGACAGGGCATCGACTTCGACAGTGCCATAATTGGATTGGCCTGTCGGCAAGGTCAGGGTCCCAGTGAATTGTCCGCTGAAGCGTTCCAAAGTGAGATTGAGTGTCCCGGTTCCTCCGGATACCGTTACGCTTTTGGGTCCAGGGGGGACCAACCCAAACCCCGACTGGTAAACCGAGACGTTATAAATTCCATCCTCCAGTCCTTTTAATTGGTATGCGCCGCTGGTGGAGGACGCATTTTCATTTAGCTCAATCTGTGCGAAACTACCTCGTCCGGTTGAAGGTGAGTAGGCATTGATGGGGATTTCAAATTTTCCATCGTTGTCATCGCCATCAAGAATGGTGGAGTCTCCATTCACTGTGATTGTTCCTGAGATATTTCCCCCCTCGCTGAAAATGGGGAAATTGGCATTGTTGACATCGCTTCCATTGACGGTGACATTGATTTTTCTCTGGACGAAGCCCGGCGCAAATGCCGTTAGCACATATTTGGCATTGGTCGATCCGAAAACACGGTAAATTCCCGTGGTTTCATTGGGTGGAAGATAGCTGCCACCGTATAAACGGTTGGAGGGATCCGTAGAGTCCGGACTTAAATCTCCGTTTGCATCAATTGCGGCTTCAACAGAGATCCAAAGACCTTGGGCATTCCCCCCCGCTGGAATGGTTACGGTCCCCTCTATTGTGGGTTTTGTCGTCAACGTTGGAGTGCTGGTGGTAACACCCGCGGAGGTTAATGTGTTACTGAAGGTAAGGGGAGCAAACCCGGGAATTTCAACCTGGACTGAATAGGCCACATTTTGTTCGAGATATAAGTCGGTATAAGGAGTGGGAGTCGAGTTCCAATCATCGCCGGCATCTGAAGTGGTGCTTCCCGATCTAAACCGAACGGACCCAAAGGATTGTTTGGAATAATCAGAGTTGTAGGCACGCACTGATCCATTGATATCCGGCAGACTGCCAGAAGCTGAACGGCTGAAATAAAGCCTTAAAATAGCCGCTTCGGTCAGTTCAACGGTTCCCAAATTGGTTGAGTTGCCGGAAGTTACGGTCGCATTAACCTCCTTGAAAATATAACCAGGTTTAAAGAACCGAACCTTATAAGATCCTGAGTTGAGCCCTCCCGTTTCAAAGGTTCCATTCGTCCGAGAGCGGGTGTAGCGGGGCGTGGGTCCAAAAAATTCGATATCGACGTTTTCCAATGCGGTTGCTGTCCCCGCTTTTACCAACGTCCCTTGAATGCCGGCTGATTGGAGAGTCACGGAACAGGTTTCATCTTTTATGTCCGGCCCAATTTGTATCCGTATGGAATAGGTTCCTGCTGGAGCAATTTGCGGAGGTTCCCCCGGGGACGGATCCGCATACCCATCCCAGGAGGTGCGAACATTTTTTCCATTCCCATAAATAATATAGGTGAAAGAGGAAAAACCATTGCTCGATATCATGATTTTCCAGGAAAGATTTTCGGGAAGTGAAAAGTTGAAATAAACACGTTCATTTTTACCTGGATCAAAGGTGACTGTTTTTTGAGTTTGATTGAGAGTTCCTTTATCGACTGAACTTGACGCAATTCCAACAGTGAGTGGAACAATTGAAGCGATATAGGAGATGGAGTTGTGAGGTGGAGTTAAATCATCGTAGGTCAATACAATATAGTTGGGTTTGGCCGAGGCCGTTGTGATCCGATAGTAAGCGGTTCTCTCCGATTGCCCGCTGGTTATGTCAGATCCAATGTTGGTGTTTGAAGAGGACATATCTGAAGAGAGTGAAAGAGATGCGTTACTATCCACAATATAATTGGAGGAATTCGAATCATATCGATAGGTTTCCAATGTAAAGGCTGTTGTTTGAGACAAGTTGACTGGATATCCACATCCATCAAAAGAAACGACTTTGAAAGAGGTGATGGCATCGACCTTCGCCACAATCTCATAAGGGTCAAACGCAATAAAGGCGGGGCCCCCATTTGTAATTGAGACAACGGGTTGACTGGCAATTTCTCTGAGGATTCCGCAACTTCCTTGTTGAGAGGCCAATCGAAATTGAAGGGATGAATTGTTCCCGGTATAACAGATGTGAGCATAGATGAAGAATTTCACAAGGTCACCGCTGCTCATACTTCCCGAGTCGACTTTTAATGTGATGACTTGTTCACTGAGAGAGGAAACAACCAAGTTGGCTCCTCCCGTGTGGGTGTAAGAAATATATCCAGAGGATTCTTGGTTCGAAGTGGCGGTGCTCAAAAAAGGGAAAAAATCTGGGACTTGGAGAGAGATTTTTCCTCCGGTCCCGATTCCGGCCGGGTCCACCGTGAAAGTGACGGTGGTTAGAACGACTTGTCCTTTGGGGATAGAAGCTGGAAGAATGGCGCCGCTTCCTTTTCCGTCATTGGCGTTCGCAGCGCAAGGAACAGCGGCCATGGCGGTGGCCCCATTGGAGAGATTGGAGCGAATCAAACTGCTGTCCTCCGATTTAATAGAGAATGAATACACGACCCCGTTCTGTAATCCTGATATCGTCAGCGTTTCGGGTGAACCCCCACTGGCTGGCGTTGGCGCTTGTGCATTAATGGGGGGCGCCTCAATGTGAGAGGCGGATAAAAATTGGGACTCCGTTGAAATTAAAGAGGAACTTGGAGCGTATTTGATGATGTACCGAGTGGCTCCGCCGTTGGGGGCGGACCAATTGAGAGTCACTGTGCCGGGGTTTGAACCCGTCGTGGCTGTTAAATCGGCAATGTCAGAGGGAGTTGCATGAGCCATCACAGCGAGTAGGGATAAATTTAAAATTAAACCGGTTAAACTCCGTTTATTAATAATCATAAGTGAATCCAAATTGATATTCCGAGTTGTGATAGTTGTATCGATAGAGTGATTCAAAATTGTTGTTGGATTTGCTTTGGGCAAAAGTGGTGGACATTTTGACTCTGAAATTTTTTGCAAGCGGATAACTAAAACCAAGATTAATGGCTTGTTCGATCAAATAGAGTTTTTCATTCAAATAGGCTCCATCCGCGTCTTGGATGGTTCTAGAACGGTAGTTGCGATGAGAATAGTTGTATCCCAAGTTGATCAGCATGGGACTTTGCATTTTGCTGCCAAAGGCGTAGTTCATTTGGAGACCAGCGATATTTTGATCGTAGTCGTAATAGTTGGCCGCGAAGTAAGTTTGCTTGGCGTCATAATGGTTTTGATTGGAATCGAGGCTGTTGTGTCCAACGATAACGGTCGAGATGAGTTTCGTTTTTCGAAAGAGGGTAAATACCCGATCGATCGAGAGGGTGTTGCTGGAAAAAAGGTCATCTCGTGTTGTGGCTGACAAAAGACCTGTTAATTGAACCACATGTTGATCGGTGTAATATCGAGGGGTTAAAAATGAGTTCAGTGAGGTGGAGAGTCCCCAAAAAAGCGGGGCCTTGATCCGAAGGGAAAAAAGATGGCTGCGGGTATCGAGAACATTTTCACCCGCATATTCTCTGGAACGATCCTCGCTTTGACTGGACTCCAAGGAAACATAGTTGGGAAATTGGAGAAGAGAAATATCATACCCCGCCGCGATGCTGGTTTTTTTCCCCCACTTTCGTTCCGCTTCCAAGCCCGCATTAAGAATTCGGTAATCATAGAGTCCATGGGTCCATCGTTCATCGGTGGTCTCACGGAACCATTTAAAACGAGCGCCTATATTTTCCTTGATGTTCCATTTTTCATTCAATGAATGGACAGCTTTGACTCCGATGCCATTGTCCCAGGTATCTTGAAATAAAGTATTTCCCCCCGCCAACTCTTCCGCGGTGCGTGTGCCATGGTAATAGCTTTGTACAGTAGGAATCAGTGTGAATTTATCGGAGTACTTGAGGGCAGGAACGAACGTGATCGCGGCATTTCCACCCAACTCACTTTTATCGCCTTCAAAATACCATTGTCCCGTTGTGAAAAGACCGTTGATGACTGGAATGTATTGAGGGCCAGCCATGGATATATGGCTCAGCATTGAAGCTAAGATAAACAAGAGAACACGAGATTTCATGAAGACCCCTCTGTCAAATTATTGGATCAACCCCGATTTGGTTCCAATTCGCGGATCGATGACCAATCGAATGGACCGAGATCCCATTTCGGTGGCAGTGATGTTTTGTTGGTAGTTTAAAGTGTCCAAAATGTTTTTATATTCAGCGCTTGTTGATATCCCGTTGAAAGTGGACGCAGGAACCATATTCCCTTCGTCATCGATGATGTAATTGTCATAGACCAATTTTGATCCGTCCGCGTAGAAGAGGCTCAATTTATTGTGGAGTTGACTGGTTCCATCGGGAAATTCCGTTATGGAGGTGATGGGGGCATTGGAGAAGTTCGCGTCCAAATCGACGGCGAGCGTGTTGGTGACACTGCCTTTCTTTTCATAGGCGGTTTTTCCCGTGCTGTTCACGAACATTGCGTACGTGTTAAACCGGGTTTTCCAGTAGGTGTCGCCCCCCGTGAGATTGCGATAGTTTCCGCCATCGACCACCCCAACTTTTAAGGCCTCTGTTTTATTGGCGGCGGAAACAAGAGAAAATGAATCGCGAATGGGGTTGTAAATTTTATACGAACCGTCAGGCTGTAAGGCGGCCGCTTCAACGACCCGCGTGTTGGTGGCATCTTCGTTATCGGTCAGGGTGTAATTGGTTCCATCGAAATCTATCTTCACCAAATGTCCGCCCGAAGCGGAATCGGAAACGGTATCCACTGTGTTGGAGGCGACGGTTTCATATTCCCTCAAATAATAATCAGGAGCGGTGGCTCCCACTTTTCCAGCCACTTGTCCAAGCGCAATGGAGAGATCTTCAGGGAGGTCGGTGTTGAAGGTTCCTTTGTAAGTGAAGTAGTCAAATCGTTCAGGGCGCTCATTGAGAACCACCAATTTAAATTGATCGGCGCGGGGACGCATAATGTATTCCTCAACTCGAACCCGTTGTCCGTCCACATCCATCAATGATTTTCCGGTTTGGTAATCCGCTTGGCGGGATTCTTCGGCGGCCATGGCCAGCATCGCCTCTTTGGATTTGGCGATTTGAATCTCCGTTCTCACCGTGTCTCGGTCCCCAGGGAGAGAACCTGATCGGATGGGGGTTCCCATATCTCCTTCAAACCCAAATTTAATGCTTTCCCCTGCGTTCAACACCACTTCCTGGGACATATCCCCCAATTTAGAAACCCCCACTTGCCCTTCATTCACCGAGACCTGCATTTGAGGTGATTTTTCATCTCCTTCGACGCTTACTTCGAAATCAGTCCCGCGAACACTGGCCACGCCCACGGGGGTGTTTATCTGGAAATTGTTACCGCCTTTCATCTTTGAAACGATGGCGCGAATACGTCCTTTGAGGAGTTTGATGCTTTTTTGAACGCTGGAAAGTTTCTCCACTTCCGCTTGGGAATTTTGGAGCAGTAAAATTTTTGTCCCATCAGCCAATTTGACTCGGGCCACAGATCGGGTGCCGGTTTTTATTTTGTCGGCCGGAGAAAGAGGTGTGCTGCTTTGGGCTTTTTTCCATCCGTTTGATCCTGCTCTAAAGACCTCGACTTTGCGGGTAACGGATTCAATTTTCCCCGGAACTTTTGTCTCACCTGCTTCTGTTTTCTCGGACACTTTAGCGGCATCAGATGTTTTGTTTTTTTTAACCGGGGCGGCTTGAGATGGGGAGAGAAGAGAAAAAGAAATGGTCATAACAGCCAAACTGGCCATCACTTTTCCCAAGAACGGCGGGTTAGGTTTGTGACGGAGGTGCATACGTCTCAAACTTAAGTGGACTTGAGATTCAGCGCAAGTACTTTATCTGAATCCTAGAGGAAAACAATCCAGTTGATTATTCGAGCGGATTTAGGCGGAAGAGTTTTTTGCTGTTGAGATAAGTGATCTTGGTCATTTCTTTAGGCGAAATGTTACGCAACCAGGCCAGGTGATTTCCGATTTCTGGTAAGAGGCTTGGCTCATTTCTTTGGCCGCGGTGGGTTTGAGGTGGAAGGTAGGGACTGTCGGTTTCGAGAACCAGTTTATCGTTTGGAATAGTTTGAAGAGCTTCTCTCAGGGCGGTCGCACTGGGGTAGGTAAGAGGGCCATCGACTCCCAGATAAAAACCCATGTGAATGAGTTCTTCTGCATTTTCTCGATTGCCAGAAAAGCAATGGATGACACCAGGGTTCGATGCATTTGAAATATACGATCTCAAGAGGGGCATGAGGTCTGTATAGGCTTCCCGGCAGTGAATGATCATGGGTTTATGAGTCTGCAAGGCGAGTTCGATGCCGTTGATGAAGGCCTCTTTTTGAACATCCTGTGGGATCGGACATTTGGCATAGTCGAGACCAATTTCACCAATGGCCACAAATTGAGGATGTTGGGTCAGGCCTTTTAATTCCCGCCAAAGAGGGGGTGCAGATTGGTCAGCGTAATACGGATGAAGTCCCGCCGCCCACCATAGTTTTCCAGAATAGCGCTCCGCAAGTTGTTTCGCTTTGGGCCATTCGGTAGGCCCGTCAGCGATTTCAACAATGGCCCCAATACCGGCTGAAAATGCTCTCTCAATGACTTGGTCTCGGTCCGAATCAAATTTCGCATCGCTGAGGTGAGCATGGGTTTCAAACCAGCCCTCTTCACCACGTTGCATTATTTTATTCCAAGAAGCTCCACGTCAAAATGCAGTTCAGCGTTCGGTGGAATAACATTGCCGGCGCCCCGTTCTCCATATCCCAATTGGGATGGAATAATCAGAGTTCGTTGTCCCCCCACTTTCATGGTGGCCACGCCTTCGTCCCAACCTTTGATGACTTGTCCTACACCGATGATAAAGGTGAAGGGTTCTCCACGGTCCACGGAGCTGTCAAATTTGGTTCCATCTTTTAATTTTCCGGTGTAGTGGACTGTGACCCTCTGTCCGTTTTTGGGACTTTCCCCAGTTCCTTCTTTGATATCGACGTATTGAAGACCCGATGACGTTTTAATTGTTTTCACAGATGATGACTCCTTTGGTGATTCCTTGGTTGTATTGGTCGTCGTGGGTGCGGGATTCCCTTGTTTAAGGGCGCATCCCGCGTTGGCAGCGCACGTCAACAAAATGACCAGAACGTATTTATTCATGTGGCCTCCGAAAATGAATTGAAAAAGCGGGTGAAACATAGGAAATAATCAAGAGCTTTGACAGCGGAGAGGGTGTTAACGGTGAAATTCTAAAACAGCCAAGTTCAGCAGCAATTCGTCATCGATGTTGACAAGGAGGTTGACTCGTTCTTGTTTGTTGCACATGTTAAAAAAAGCGCATTGGCTTCCAATGCAGGGATTGATGTCAGCCGATTGAATACGGCGCTCACAGTCAATGAAGTGGGAGGACATATCATTGATTCGCGTAACCCATGATGGATCGATGTTGAGGAATTCAAATCCGTGTAGATAATTCCGGTCCCGGGGAAGCATGTGCTTCACTTGAGTTTCGCATTCTAAGCGGGTTTGATCTGGAAATACGAGGGTCAATTGCAAGTGCGTCCCCTGAGGAATAATTTGATGAATCAGCATGGAGAGTCCTCCAGCAGACAAATCGATCAACTTACCCTTGATGGGTTTCCCAAAAAAAGGCGGAACGGGAGTTAGCGTGACCGGCCGGTTTAAAAATGCTGTCGCGGAGAACCGTTTGTATTTTCGTCTTTCCATGGGGTCAAAATAGCAGGGAATCATCGACAAACCGATGACAGCCAAGTGATCTTATGAAGGCGAGAGGAGGATTATTTCAGTAGTTTTTTAAGAAGGGACAACAAATCGTCAGATTTATAAGGTTTATTTAAATATTCAACGGCCCCGAGATTATTGGCCAAACCCAGATCATTTTTTTTGTCTACGGCCGTCATCACAATAATTTGGGGAAGCGGAAATCGTTTGTCTCCATTTTCCCAGCGTTCCTTTAAATGTTCCATGAACATATAACCGTCCATGCGGGGCATTTTGAGATCCAAAAGAACCAAGTCGATGGGTTCATCTGCCAAAATTTTGAGCCCCTCGACGCCATTGTTGGCGCTTTTGACTTCGTATCCCTTCATTTCCAGAAGATCACTCATAGAAGAGGCGATGTTTTCTTCATCATCCACAATGAGAATTTTGTGCCGTTTTTTCATGGATATTTTTTATCTGGTTGAGCCGTTTTTGTCAACCCCTCATTTATTATTTCCATCGACCGCCTTTTCGCATGAAGAGCGGGTCTGCTTTTAGAATGGTCTGGCCTTTGGAAAAAAGAGGCAGTTTTCCTTCCGAAAATTGGGCCAAAATAAGTGGCGCATCATTTTCCAGCTTATTGATTTCTCCCATTCTTTCCCAAATCTCTTGGGTTTTTTTTGGCATGAAGGGATGCAGATATACCGCCAAGACTTTAATGACCAAGAGACATTCCCAAAGGATTTTTTCAAGCTGGGCTTTTTGATCCACAGTCAATTTCCACGGGGCTTGGTCATCAATGTATTTGTTGGTTCTTATCATTAACCCAAAAAGGGATTCGAGCACCCCCCCCAAAGCCAAATTCTCATATTGATTTTGAAGGGTTTGGGCCAATTTAGCGACATTGGCCAGCAATTCACTTGAGGGTTGCGCCGGAGGGATCAATCCGTTGAAGTTTTTTGTTATGAGAGTTGTGGTGCGCTGCACCAAATTCCCCAGGTTGTTGGCGAGCTCAGCGTTGTAACGGGTGAGCAGCGATTTTTCTGAAAAATCCCCATCGGCTCCAAAGGGAACTTCTCGAAACAAGAAATAGCGAAAGGCGTCCACGCCATATTCTTCGGACATTTTAATTGGGTCAACCACATTGCCCAAAGATTTGGACATTTTGGTCCCTTCCACCGTCCACCATCCATGAGCAAACACTTTTTTTGGAAGCGGTTTTCCAAGCGCCATCAACATGGCCGGCCAAATGACGGTATGGAATCGGAAAATCTCTTTCCCGACCAAATGAACATCCGCGGGCCAGACGTTTTCGGGGGGAGCAGAAATGTAATTGAGGAGCGCGTCAAACCAAACATACACCGTGTGAGAAGGATCTGATTCAATTGGAACTCCCCACGACACCCGAGTTCGCGAAACGGAGAGATCTCTCAGTCCTGACCTAACAAAATTAATAATTTCTCCCGCCCGTTGGGGTGGAGAAAGAAATTCAGGGTGTTTCTCATAATGATCAAGCAGGGATTGTTGGTATTTAGATAGTTTAAAGAAGTAGCTCTCTTCTTTTAGTTTTTGAACGTCTCGTCCACAACTCGGGCATTTTTTATCGATCAATTCACTTTCGGAGAAGTAGGATTCATCGTGAAGGCAATACCAATCCTCATAAATACCTTTGGTGATATCCCCCGAGGATTTGAGTTTTTCAAAAACCTGTTGAACCGCTTTTTTGTGACGAGGTTCTGATGTTTGAATAAAGTCGTCGTAGGAAATATTGAGAACAGTCCAAGTTTTTTTGTACTCGCTGGCTATGCGGTTTACGAAGTCTTGGGGAGACTCCCCCGTTTTTTCCGCGGCGGCGGCGATTTTTGCGCCATGTTCATCGGTCCCTGTGAGGAAGAAAACCTTTTTCCCATTCAATCGATTCCATCGTGCCAAGATGTCAGCGGCGATGGTGGTATAGGCGTGCCCGATGTGGGGCACATCATTCACATAATAAAGAGGTGTTGTTAAATAGATGGTTTTCATCGGACTCCTTCTAGTTTGATGTATAAATTTTCCAACACAAGTTTGGCTGGCACGTTGTTGTCGAGATGTTTCCGGGCGTCGAGCAGAGTTTGAAGACGAACTCTTTGGTTTAAGTCTCCCTCCTCCAATTTTTTTTGACTGGACTCAATTAACTGGGTTACAGCCGTTTCGGCTCTTTTTCTCCCTTCTTTTTTCCAATTGGTGGAAGCCAAAAGGGTAAAAAATTCGTCAAGCGTGTAATCCGATAAATCGGTGCTGGGGCGGTCTTCATCTTTGAAGGCCAGAGCCTTTTCAAACGATCCTCCGGACCGGTCCGCCAGTTCAATGGCCTTGGATTCTGACACCGCGTGTTCCCTTTCAAGCCAATCGGACATAATTTTAACGGGGATGGAACGAAATCTGACGATGGCACAACGAGAACGCACGGTGGAGGGCAGGGCCTGTTCGTTGTTTGCCAATAAAATAAGTTGAGCCTGTTGTGGGGGTTCCTCCAAAATTTTCAGCAAGGCATTGGCGGCTTCGGTGTTCATGAGGTGGGCCTCATCAACAATCACCACGCGTCTTTGACTTTCGATGGGTTTCAAACTTAAAAATTTGTTCAGATAACGAATGGAATCAATCTTGATAGCAGTTTGACTTCCGAGTTTTTCCTTGAGGATGGTTGCCTGTAGGTCGCGGTTGATGAGAAGCACGTCGGCGTGGTTGTTTTCTGAAATTTTTCGGCATGCCTGGCAGTTGCCGCAACGCGGCAGAGATTCATTGTTAACCCATTCGTTTATTTTTTTCGTCGCCCTGGCAATCTTTCGGTCTGCAAGCTCTTCACAGGCAAAACATTTGGCAAGCTCAATGGCGCAAAGGCGCTTGCCCACGCCATCGGGTCCCACAAAAAAAAGGCTCGGACTGAGCCGGCCCTGCCTAAGGCCTTCGTTTAAATAATGGAGAACGAAGGGTTGTCCCAATATTTCCATGAAGACTCCTTGCGAGAATCGCCCGTATGATTTCTTGTGTTTGGTGAAGGCTGGCCTGAACCGGAATAATTTTGATGCGCCCCGGGTGCTGTTTCGCTAAAAGACGATATCCTTGGCGAACTTTCTTTTGAAAGGCCAATCCTTCATTTTCTAGGCGGTCCCCCCGGTTGTTTTTGTTTCTTGCTTTGGCTCGGTGAAGCCCTTTATGCGGGGCCAAATCCAATAGAAATGTGAGGTTGGGTGCGACGTTTCCAGCGGCAATTTCGTTTAACCGTAAGGCATGAATCATGAGGCCTCGGGCATGTCCTTGATAGGCGAGCGTGGCATCCGTGAACCGGTCACACAACACCACTTTTCCTTTTTTTAAGGCGGGTTGAATAACTTTTTTTACATGTTCCACACGTGCGGCTTCGTACAAAAAGAGTTCGGTTAAAGGTTCGATGGAGAGGCGGGGGTTGAGCAAGAGTTCTCGGATTTTTTCCGCCAAGGGGCCGCCGCCAGGTTCGCGGGTTAATACGACTGAATGGCCCTTTTGTTTGAGCCAGGAGGCCAACAGTTTGATTTGGGTTGATTTGCCAACTCCATCAGTCCCTTCAAAGGTTAAAAAAAGTCCACGATTTTTCATGATGGAATCGTAGCAAATCAATTCTTGAATTTTTTTTATAGGGAGAGAGGGTTTACCAGGTGGTAAGAACTTCGTCCCAGGAAGATCGATAAACTTGTCCTGTTCCAGCGGTCTCGATAGAGGCCGCAACATCACTGTCATAATAGATTGTAAAAGTGTTCACTTTCATCTCGCCAACTAGGAACAGAGCCCCGATCAGCGTGGCTCCTCCCCCTGCATTTTCCATATCTTGACCGACATAAAGGAATCCTTTCATGCCAACATCCGGACAGTAGTGATGCAGCGGAATCGGACACGACTACTGGTGGCTAACGGTTACGTATTCAAGTTATCAACAGGAAACTTCGCGGAGACCGTTTTTTCTGGGTTCACAGAAGAGGCAACGAATCGGGTCAAATCCTGAAAGATCATGCCAGCGCCGAGAATTTCGGGTCCTCTACGAATTATAAAAGTGCTGTAGCCGATCTTTATTGTCGAGCCGTTTGTTTTTTTCAGTTCAATTTCTTGACGCAACACGGGTGATTGATTTTTTTGAGTCGCATCTAAAATTGCACTGAAAGCAGAATATTGGGGAATCGATTTAAGGAGGGGTTTGTCCAAGACATCCTTTTCATCAATCTCCAGAATACGGCATGCGGATGGATTGCAACGAGTAACGACACCTTGCACATCTGTGGATATGAAGCCGCCTGTCAAACTATTAATGACGCTGTCGGTATAAGCCAGTAAATTTTCGGTTTTCTCGTACAATTTGCAACTTTCCCAAGCAATTCCCACTTGATTACTCAGGTGTTGTAAAAACTCGAGGTCTGCCGGGCGGAAAATACCATCCGTCCGATTAACCAATTCGACGACCCCCAAAATCTTATCTTGGCGAACAATCGGGACACAAATGACAGAGCGCGTTTTAACCCCTGTGAGAACATCAACCGCCCGGTTGAACCTTTCATCTAACTGCGCATTTTCCACAAGAGCAGCGCTTCTATTTGTGGCGACCCAACCTGCGATTCCCAAAGACATTTTGAATGGCATTTCCTGCAACGATACAAGCGGAACTCCTCTGGATGCTTCCGGATAAAGTTCGCCGGTACTTTGAAACACGCTATAGAAGGTGCCTCCTTGGGCTTTTAACACATCGCCACACCGGTTCAATACAAATGCATAAAGTTGCGAGGCATTGTGAATGTGATGAAGATCCGCAAGGGCTTCGAGTAAAGCTTGCATGTGGTAGGTTCCGAGCATGTCGAATTGTTCCTCTATTTAACCGCGCTTCAATTGAGTGGTTTCCCCAACGGCGACCTTTTCAAATCGTTTGGCCATACGCATCTGTCCTATATCGAAATCCCTTTGAATCGCCGCAATGGGATTTGAACAATTTGCCGAGCAATCCTGCTTCCAGACCTGAAGTTCCACCAGGAGATCAGGACTGGAGCGAGCTCGTGGAGTAAAAAACGCCGAGAGAAGCCCATCTGACTTTTTTTGTGATTCACCATTTCTCTCGCGGTGACCTCTGGATCATCGTAACCATTTTCACGAATTGCCGCCTTATACCAACTCGAACTCATCGTATAACCCAACGCTGACGTGATGGCGAAAACTGTAAGCATCTTGCCCATTTTCCGAAGAAAAACAGGAAAAAATGTTGGATCAAAAAAGCTCCTTTTAGAAGATAGCGGAAATGGAAAAGAACACTTATCACTTATAACCATGGGGAAGAGCTCGGAGTGACTTCATTCCACGACGAACGGACGAGAATTACGTTCAGGGCCGGGACATCTAATGTTTCATCGTAAAATATTCCACAAGAAGTTGATAAGGTGCCGCCACTGGACGAAACCGTTCCATTGACCCACACGGCTCCATTGAAGTCCATATAATTGAGGATGCTTAAGTTTCCGCCTACATACGTAAAACCCCTGATACCAACCGTACATTGGTAAGGACCAGTTCCCAATCCTGGAACGCCGAACCCAGTCGTGCCAAAAGAAAAAGTGGACGCGGAGGAGTTAAGACCAGTATCAGCAGGGTATTGACTTGATGACGATGTATCATAAGTAGTCTTTGTGAATTTCTTGTGTTGTTGCCATGCGTTTGTCGGAACCGGGCCCGTGTACTTATATTCGCCAGGGGTGTTGATGGTTAAATTCCCTCGGACTATCACCATGCCACGGAGTCCGCAACTTTGATTGGCGCTGCTTCCACCACTTAAAGTGACGTCTCCGTCCCAATACCATACATAGCTGTTGTTGGGTTGATTTCGGGCTGATTTCGGATGGCACCATGGATTGCCAAAATGGGTGGCATGCGCTCCGGAGGCGGTACATGATGCGCGAGTGTCCCACGCAGTCGCGCTGTTGTTGGTGCCAGCCCCTCCTTGGGTAGATCGGCATCCATAAACGTTTAACGTGCCTGTTGCCGCCGCTGAGGACCGTAATGAGGCGAAATCCAATACAGGAACATCGGGCACACCCTCATATTGAGACCACCACTCTGTGTTGTCTGTGTTCGGTGGGGTCGGTCCATTTGTATCTCTTGGATTGGTAGCAGTTCCGATCACCGTGCCTTTTGCGTACTTTTGAGGGTAGTAGATTCCTCCAACAATATCATCTTGGATTGCGATGTTGCCTTGCGAGATAATCGGCCCCCAAAAAATAATAAGTCCTTTGGCCCATGTGGTGTTTCCTCCCGCCATCAAAGCACTGTAAATAGTCTGATTTTGAACCACCATTTGGACCGAACGAGTCGCATTGTTTGCCGCGTCACGTCCCTCACCCCAAATAGTGACTTGCCGCGCGGCCGGGCCGGACGAAAATTTAATCCGGTAAGTGCCGCCCGCGACATCAACATAGGTTGTGTCAAAGTTATAACCGGTAATAACCGTTCCAGCGGCTGCCTGCGCAAATGTCGAGCTCGAGCTTTTTAGTTTCCACATGCCCCGATCAACCGCTGCTTCTGCCAGATTAAAAGCAAGACTGGTCTTCTGGGTTTTCACTGCCATCTTCATGTCCTGTTGCATCCACATAACAAGAGCTGGCAATAAAACCATGCACACGAGCATGATCGCCAAGACGGCTGGTAACGCGAATCCTTTCGATTTGTTTTTCATTAATTGATTAACCTAACCTTTTCCGAGGCCATATGGAGCGCTTTGGTTTGGCCTTCGTATGTTGATTTTTCAAGTGTCAAAGCCACTGAAACAATGTTCATATCATCCGAGCGTGGCAATGCAAAAGCGAGATATCGCAAATTGGATGTTAGGGTTCTTGTCGAACCATTGACGCTCATTACGAGATTCTTCCCACTCTGATAATAAACGTTCGTATTTGAGTCGATGTCGGTAAACCTAATCCTTGAATAATAGGGTTGACCGCTTGCTTGATCCATCACCAACGTTGTCGAACTCGCTTGCCGCAATCGCCGTGTAACCAGCTCCATCACAGAACGCGCTTCCCGCTGAAGTTCAACTTTCGCGCTATTCAAAAAAAAGAAACGCCGGACCTGCTTGTATAAATTGGGGGCTAGCATGACGATAACTCCCAATATCGATACGACAATCATCAATTCGATAAGAGTTGTGCCCTTTTGTCCTTTGTTGGATTTAAAAAGCAAAGTTAACTCCTGATGTGCGGTAACCCGGCGTGACAGACACGTTGGTCACGGTCCTTGAGCTAATCACAGGAGCAGAACCGCTGAATTTTGGGTAATAAGCGTAAAGGACATAAGTCGTCGTTGTGCTTCCACGAACGTCGACGATATAGGTCCCGTCTTCGTAACTGTTGGTCACGTAAACGGAGGCGGAGGTTAATGTGCTGGTGCTGAGCTGTGGCGGGCCGCTCGACAAAGTCATTGTCGAACACACAATGATAACGCCCGTCTTTATGCCCTGGCCGGACTCCGTAACACTGCCTGCAATGCTGCCGAACGCGCCGGAAATCGTGAATGTGGCCGCATTGACTGTGGTTCCAGCAATTACCGTCACAGATGTATTGGTGGGACTCGCGATTTCTCCTGATCCTAAACTTGGAGAAATGGTGTAAGTGCCGGTGGACAAGTTCTGCAAAATATAGATGCCATCGGTTCCCGATACTTCTTGATCCACCGTGGCCCCACCAGCATCAACGGCCGTAAACACAATCCCAGGTAGAGCATTGGTCCCATCGCGCGTACAAAATCCTCTGACCTTTCCGCCCTGAGTTAAGTTGAAATTAACATTTGAGGTGACCTCTCCGAGGTTAACCACAACGGATTGCGATGCCTGCCACACATAAAGAGAATTAGGGTTAAGAACATTCGCCATAATGTCATAAGTACCTGGGGATACCGGCAATATATACGTCCCATTCGAAGTATTGGCTTGAGCCGTGAGAGAACCCGCGCTGACGGTGATGGCTGGACTGATCGCGACTCCTAAAGCGTTTTTCACCCATCCCGAAACGTATCCCTGAGTCGCGACCGATGACAAAATAACTGAGCTGTACCCGCTTGATGGCCATGAAGGCGAAGTGTTGGCATTGGGTACCAATGTGGTTGTATTTGGCGAAACAGTAACTGACGATATCTCCATATAAAGACTGGAGCTTGCGATATACACAGTCCAGGTGCCTGTGGCTACCGAAGTCAGCTGAAATTGGGCGCAGGGAGGAGAGCCGAATGAGCTTGCATTCACCGTCTGCGAAAGGCCATCCGTCGCCGTTACAAACGCACCGATGGCGGGGACACCCGCAACCACAGGAACAGTCGCACTGGCCGTGTTCTTTGGAACCCACCCAACAGAGCTCAGTATACTCAAGTCAGTATTGTTATCTCCCGAATCATAAGCGGGTCCGTAAGCCGGGTTGTAACCGCTGGTACTAGAGTAACGATAAAATTGTTCGTTGTCGTTCAAACCTTCAAACTGACTTATAGCGTTTCCCTCATAAAGTGGAGGCGACTGGGACCCATCGCCTGTCCATCCGACTGTGTCAAGAGGTGTTCCATCGGAAACGTTGTACAGTTGAACACTCCCCCTTCCCCAAGTATTCGTATCTTCGTATGTCGTGATAATGTTCGGATCCGATGAGTTAAATCGCGGGCTGAAGGCAGTGTCATTTGTTCCTGCGGTCAGATTCCATGTGGCGTCCGCGTTCAGTACGGTTCCGGCAGCGGTAATCGTAGTTGTGTTCGCAAAGAGATAGAAACCACCAGGCGCGATGGAAGGAGAAACATAATTTATTGAAATATTCACCGGCGACAGATCGAGGGCGGTTGATCGCTGAAATTTAAGGCCTACACCCGAAGCGGTCCATGTCCAAGTCGTTGGGTTGAAAACCTCCACCCATTCTTGATTAAAGCCCGTTGCACTGATTGAACTCCCAACAACCTGGCTTATAACCAAATGGTTGTTGATCCAGGCTGTTCCTTGTACTGTTCCCGAACCCATGGCGACCAAAGAGATAGGTTGAGTGAGGGACGTAGGGGGAACGGAAACCGTCAAATAGGACGGAAAATAGCCACTTGCAGTCACGCTCATCGTATAGGTTCCTGGAAGCAAGTTAATGAGATAGTTACCGCTGGCATCGCTGAAATCCTGATAACCGACGTTTTCTGCCATGGTTATTAGTGCGCCTTGGATCCCAGTTGAAGTGGCTGAATTGGTGACCTGGCCACTCACGATGGCATTGTTCATTCTCATATTGATGTTCCCAAGAATGTTGTTGATTTGGATCTTTTTAATTTCTGTTCCCTGGGTCCAAACAGCGGTCACCGTAATGGCCTTCATTCCTGAATCGGGTACAGCTCCTAAATAAACCAAGCCCCCGCTGTTTTCGTCTGTCACCTCAACGAACGTATAGCGCGTGAATCGTATGCCACCCTCCAAAATTGGCTCCGGCGGATAATAGCCTGTATCATAGGGAATGGGAGGGTCAAAATCGTACAGATAGGCCGTGGAGGTGGTAACAAGGACTTTGTCGAAAATTTGCTCTTTTAAGATTTGCATCTTCTCTTGAGCGAGATTTGCGGCAAGGGTTCGGTTTTTTGAAGTTTGTGTTGCTTTGCCGAGGTTGCCAAATACACCCACGAGTCCAATGCTAACGATGCCAAGTATCGCAACGGCTACCATCAGTTCGACTAATGTCGTTCCAGATGTTGACTGATTAATTTCCGAGACTTGGCGCATGAAATGAATATATATGTGAATTTCATAGCTTTCCAGAATATTCTTGTATATTTGGGACGTGACGTTTTGCACATTTGATGTGGTGAAAGTTCCTTCAAAAACAATGGAATTTATAGGCTATCGGATGTAGATTCAAACGGACTTCAAAGGAGGTGTGAATGTTAAAAGAAGGAACATTACACAGTCACGTTATTCAACCGAGCAAAACCCATCGGATTTTTGGGCAATACATTATCAAGCATGGGTTTCAATTCAAATGTGCGTTGGTTCTGTCCGGCGTCATGGCGGTTTTCCTCGGTATTGTCTGGCTCGAATGTCACTGGATTGTAGGCCGCTTGATTGATACCAACGCCGTCCAAGGAGACGTAAAGGAACAACTTGAATTGCTTGTGGGCATTACAGGAAAAACCGGTTTTTTGGCAGCGGTGGTTATTTTTGCATTAACTCTTTTTCTTTCTCATTTTGTGGCAGGTCCTATCTTTCGCTTTGAGAAGACATTTGAACAGATGCGCGATGGGAATTTAGGAGGCCATGTTCGGTTGCGAGGACATGATGAGTTCAAGGAAAGCGCCGATCTCCTGAATCAGGCTCTTTCCAGCATTCGAAACAAATTAAAAAAAGAACGTGAAGCCAATGACGTTTTGTGGATAAAAGCAAACAGTCTCGTAAAGGAATGGCGAGATCTTGGATTTTCAGAGCAAGCCAACCAACTTGATAAATTGTTCCGGAAATCCAAAGACCACCTTCCTCAAATCAATATTTAAAACCACTACTGCCTGAATATTAAGATCTGAATATCAAGTGTTTTTGTGAATCGACTATTTGATTTTGCAGTGAAATTTCCGTAGAGCTTGATAGAGTGGCATTTTCTCGAAAGGTAGAATGCTTTATTCACTTTTCTCCTCCCATAGTCATCAAAGTCTTGACAAGGGGTATTTTGTCAATCAACCTCAATCAAATGATCTGGAGAAATCAATATGTCAAATGAACAACTCAGCGTGAGTTCATCCAGCCAGCCCAAAAGAGTCAACCGCTTTTTTGGGCAATATATTATTAAGCATCACTTTCAATTTAAGTTGAGTTTTATATTGCTGGCCATCCTTTCGGTGTCGACACTGATTATTTGGCTGGAAAGCCGTGTTGCGGTGAATAAAATGATTGAGGCGGGATTTGTCACTGGTGAGGATGCTGTGCTTCAACTTCAATCTCTTACCTCCATTATTGGACAAACGGGATTTTTGATTATGGCACTCACATTTGGGCTTGTTCTATTTTTGACTCATTTTTTAGCGGGACCCATTTACCGTTTTGAAAAGATATTCAAAGAAATGAAGGAAGGGAATTTGTCTATTTTTGTTCGTTTGAGAAAACATGATCAAATGCAGGATCTCGCCGATGAATTCAATCAAGGTTTGGCGGGGCTCCGAAGTAAAATAAAAAAAGAACGAGAGGCGCGAGAGGGTACCTTGAATAAAGTCGAAGGGATTTCTAAGGAATTACGATCTTCAGGAAATATTGCCCAAGCCGATAAACTCGATCAGGCCGTTGCCGAGCTCAAGTCACAATCCAATCAAATAAAAATTTCTTAATCAGCGCCCATTTCTGGACATAAAAAAGCCCCCGCCAAAGTTCTTGGCGGGGGCTTTTTATTGCGAAATTTTGAGGAGTACTTACCTTCTCACCATTTTTGCGCGAGAAACGTCGCCTTGCTTATCGAGGAAATAAAGGAACCCTTTTTCTTTTTTGAGTCCGAGCTTGGTTACTTTCTGGGGCTTGCCGCCTTTCTTTCCGCCGCGCGCCATTTTCGCACGAGAAATGTCGCCTTGTTTGTCGATGAAATATAGAAACCCATCTTCTCTCTTTACGCCAGCTTTCGCTACTTTTTGAGCCATGTTAGGTCCTCCTGAATTTTTTCGTCGATATGATTCATTGTTGCGACGGTGAGAGTACATGAGAGGAAATTTGTAGTCAAGAAATATTTTTTATTTTGCCGACGGATACGCTGTTGGATTCCGTCGATTGCTATGATTCTGGCCGTGAAAGCCTATATTGCCATGGGATCGAACCAGGGAAACTCCGTTTCATTTCTATCCAACGCTGTGCATTTCATTCGTCATTTGGTTGGAGTAAAATTGTTGGGTGTTTCATCTCTTTATGTAACACAAGCGGTGGGAGGGCCCCCTCAGGCTGACTATTTGAATGGAGTGTTGATGGTTCAAACTTCATTCGCTCCTCAACAGTTGATGTTGAAACTTCTTGATATTGAGAGAAAGCTGGGGCGTGTGCGGCGAACAAAATGGGGGCCTCGTTCGATTGATCTTGACCTGTTGGCCGTGGGTCAGCGGGTGGTTCGTAGTAGAGCCTTATTATTACCTCACCCGCGTTATCACCTAAGGCGATTTGTATTGGTTCCTTTTTGTGATGTGGCCCCCCGATTCGTTCATCCAGTTTTGGGTCTCCAAAATAGGACATTGTTGAGAAAATTGACGCCTCTGGGTCAAAGAGTTACGATCTTTGCTCTGTGGAACGGAACACAATTCTTACCCTGCAATCTAAAAAGAAAACCAAAAGCCCTATAGTTGCGTTGACCTGTTATGACGCGGCTTCGGCTCGCTTGATTGATGAAATAGGAGTCGATGTGGCCTTGGTCGGAGACTCGCTCGCGAATACACGGCTTGGATATCCCAACACGCTTCCGGTGACTTTGGATGAAATGATCCATCACACCAAAGCGGCGAGCCGAGGAATTCGCCAATCCCTTCTTGTTGCGGATATGCCCTTTCAATCCTACGAATATGCGCCATGGATGGCGGCCCAAGCGGCCGGCCGCTTTGTTAAAGAAGCCGGCGCTCAGGCGGTCAAAGTGGAAGGAGGAGAGCGCGTGATTGTATCCGTTCGAGCTATTCTGAACGCGAATGTGCCGGTCATGGGACATTTGGGACTGACTCCTCAATCTTTTCATCAACAGGGGGGCTATCGGGTTCAGGGGCGGACGATGAAAGCCGCGGCGCAATTACTAAAGGAAGCCAAGTTGCTTGAAAATACAGGTGTGTTTGCGCTTGTCTTAGAAGGAGTTCCAGAAAGTTTGGCCAACCGCGTCACGAAGGCCCTAAAAATTCCAACGATTGGCATCGGTGCCGGAGCGGGATGTGATGGTCAAATTCTCGTGTTGGACGATGTCCTTGGATTTTCAGAAGGTCCAAGTCCCAAATTTGTGGCCGCCTATGCCCAGGTTCGCCCCCTTATGAAGGCCGCTCTTAAACGATTTTCAGCGGATGTCCGCGCGCGCCGTTTCCCGAGTGCAAGGCACAGCTATCATTAAAAAGTTATCCAATATGAAAATCTTGTATTCCCCTTCCTCCTTCCAAAGGTGGCGTTCCAGTCTCCCTATTAAAGCATCCATTGGTTTTGTGCCAACGATGGGGGCGCTGCATGAAGCGCATTTGTCATTGATCAAACGATCCAAACGTGAAAACAAATTTACGGTGGTTTCGATATTCGTGAACCCCACGCAATTTGGTCCCAGGGAAGATTTTAAACGCTACCCTCGTCCCTTTAAAGCGGATGTGCGGCTTTTGAATTCTGTGGGGGTGGACGTGCTTTTTGCTCCCTCTCAGGATGTTATGTACGGTTCCAATCATGTGACTGAGGTGAGAGTGAAGAAATTAACCAATACTTTGTGCGGGGCTCCCCGCTCCAGAGGGCCACAACACTTTGTGGGCGTGGCCACAGTTGTGGCAAAACTTTTCAATATTGTCCGTCCCCATAAGGCCTATTTTGGAATGAAAGATTTTCAACAGCTCCGCATGATCGAACAGATGACCGAAGATCTCAACTGGGACGTCAAAATCATACGGTGCCCGACCCTTCGTGAGGCTGACGGTTTGGCCCGTTCCAGTCGTAATGTGTTCTTATCTCCCCGAGAACGTCGGCAAGCGCCGCGATTGTTCCAAGCTTTACAGCAGGGGAGAAAACTCTTAACATCCCGCGCACACATGAGCCCTCGGGCGATATGCAAAAAAATCTCTCATCTCCTCTCAGTTCACCCGTCATTCAAAATCGATTACATTGAAATGGTTGATCCTGCGACGCTTGAGCCCATGAAAGTTCGACGTCGCCCCGCTTTGTTGGCGGCGGCTGTGTTCATGGGACGGACACGACTCATTGATAATATTTTGATTAAACCATGAGAAAAAAATTCCTTGTTAAACCGGCGTTACAACTCAAACACCTCCTATTGACCTTGGTGGTGGTCTTGGTGGCCTTTGTGTTTTGCTACCTTTTGTTTGAAACCCAAGTATCCCGCGCTGTTGCCAGCGGAATTCTTGATGAATTTTCTTGGATCCAATTGAGGAGCGGTTTAAGGATGGGTTTTGGCGTTACACTTTTTTTGTTGTTGGCGGGCATCGGCATCGAAAATTATTTTTTCTTTCATACGATCGCGGGGCCGCTTTATTCTCTTGAGAAGGGCATCAAACGTTTGGCGAGTGGAGATTTCTCGAATATGACCCGTATTCGCGAATCCGATCAATTGGGTGAGGTGATACAAGCTTTTGAAGAGATGAAGAAACAAATTCAACTGCGTATCGAATCCCATGAGAAAACAGCCCAGGTGCTTGTCAAAGAATTGGATCAATTGCTGGCCAACTCCACCTCTGAAAATGTCGGGAACCTTCGAAACCGTCTCAAGGATATTCGAATTCTTTTGGAAAAGAAACCCTCATGATGCGAACTGTCTATTGTGCGGCTGTTTCCGAGAAGGAATTGGGGCAGTCTGTTACTTTGTCGGGGTGGGTTCATTCCCGTCGAGATCATGGCGGCGTGTTGTTCATTGACCTACGAGACCGCACTGGCCTTATTCAAGTGGTTTTCAATCCGGAACCGGCGGCTTTGTTCGGGGAAGCGGAGCAGTTGCGTTCCGAGTTCGTCATTCAAGTCAAAGGAAAGGTTCGCCAACGACCTGAAGGAACGCGAAATCCAAATTTGGCCACCGGCAATGTCGAAGTCTTGGCAGAATCGCTGGTGGTGTTCAATAAGGCAAAAACTCCACCCTTTGAGATTTCTGAACACAATGAATCTTCCGAAGATGTTCGCTTGAAATACCGCTATTTGGATTTGCGTCGGCCGACACTTCAAAGAAACATGTTACTTCGAGACGCCATGAGCCACACCATCCGCAATTTCCTTCACCAAGAGGGATTTCTTGAAATCGAAACGCCGATGTTGACGCGCTCCACTCCAGAAGGGGCCCGCGACTTTTTGGTTCCTTCTCGCCTCACTCCCGGCGCTTTCTATGCTTTGCCCCAATCGCCTCAACTTTTTAAACAGGTGTTGATGGTGAGCGGTTTTGATCGCTATTATCAAATCGCACGTTGTTTTCGAGATGAAGATTTGAGGGCCGATCGCCAACCTGAATTTACCCAGGTTGATTTGGAATTGTCGTTCGCGGATGAGGCCGACATCATGCACCTCATCGAAAAACTGATAGCGCTCTGTTTCAAACAAGCGTTGGGGATTGATATCAAACTTCCTCTTCCCAAACTTTCTTACGCTGAGGCCCATCGAAGATTTGGATCTGATAAACCAGATCTCCGAATTTCCCCTGAAATTTTTGATTTCACCTCCATTTTCTCCGCCACAGGTTTCGAGCGCATTAAGAACAATTTAAAGTCAGGCGGTTCGGTCAAAGGGTTGCTTCATGCGGGGGGCGCGGCTTTTTCCAGAAAGGAGATCGACGATTTGACCAAGTTTGCACAATCCGTTGGAGCGCAAGGGCTTGCATGGTTGAAAGTTCTTGAAAGCGGGGAAATAGAATCACCGATTGCCAAGTTTCTAACAGCGGAAGAGAAGTCCGCTGTTCCCTCTCTTGCCCAAGCCAAGAAAGGAGATATTGTTTTCTTGGTCTCGGACAAAACAAAAAATGCCGAGGCCATTTTGGGAGCCCTCCGGCTTCATTTATGGCACAAGTACGTGGTGAAACAGACCCCCCCTTCTTTAAAAGAAAAAACCGAAATGTTGTGGGTCACTGATTTTCCACTTTTTGAATGGAGTGATGAGGACAAAAGATGGGTCAGTGTGCATCATCCCTTCACCACACCTCGCCCTGAAGATATTGAGGCGTTGACCAAACTGGATGCACGCGCGGAAGTTCAAAATCCCCATTCTATTTTGGGAACCTTTCGCGCGCGTGCCTATGATTTGGTTTTGAATGGCACTGAGTTGGGTGGAGGTAGCATTCGTATCCACAACGCGCACATTCAACGCATCATTCTTTCTTTGTTGGGGCTTTCCGCTGAAGAAATGCAAGACAAATTTGGATTTCTCCTGGACGCGCTGGAATCCGGTGCTCCTCCCCACGGTGGAATTGCGTTGGGACTCGACCGGTTGGTGGCCCTTTTGGTGGGAGAGGATTCCATCCGAGACGTAATTGCATTCCCGAAAACCGCCAAGGGTACCTGCTTGGTCAGTGGCGCGCCGGGTCAACCGGAGCCACGCCAACTAAAAGACCTCAACATCCAAGTCCATTTGCCTCAGAACCCCATTTCCACTGAGAAACCCGTGGGTTCAACTTCGTAAATGGCGACCAAGCGAATTCACCTAAAGAGCCAAGAAGAGGCGTTGGTTCTCTTCGGACAAAACGACCAATATTTGCGCGATCTTGAGCGGCGTTACCACGTTCAGTTTTTTATTCGTCCTTCCTCACTGCCTTCCGGCGAAGGCTTGACATTGGCCATGAGGGGCCGTGCTCCTGATATTGACAAGGTCATTGCGGCGCTTGAGGCGAGACGTATGACGCCGGGCCTTCCGGCCAAAATGCCGGATTCTTTGCAGGTGAGCGCCGCTGAAACAGCCAGCCGAGAAATTGTGGTTCGAACCGTAACGGGTGGGGCCATTGTTCCGAGAACCTCCCATCAAAAAGAATATATTCAAGCCATGCGTGAGTACGATATGGTTTTGGGATTGGGGCCCGCGGGAACCGGAAAAACTTTTCTTGCTGTCGCCTATGCCGTTTCTGAACTTCAAGCAGGCCGGGTCACCCGCATTGTACTGACACGACCAGTGGTCGAGGCCGGAGAAAAATTGGGGTTTTTGCCGGGAGATTTTTACGATAAAGTTCATCCCTATTTGCGGCCTCTCTATGATGCCTTTTTCACCATTGTCGGCCCGGACCGCTTCCGGCTTTTAAAAGAAGACGAGGTCATCGAAATTGTTCCTTTGGCGTACATGCGGGGTCGCACGTTGGATGACGCATTGATTATTTTGGACGAAGCCCAAAATACCACACCTGAACAAATGAAAATGTTTTTGACCCGCATGGGCCAACATTCCAAGGTCATCATCAATGGTGATTTGACGCAGATAGATTTGGAAAATAAACGACGATCGGGGCTATTGAAAATAGAACGCATTCTCCATGGAATTGAGGGGGTCGGAATGGTTCGCTTTTCAAGTGAAGATGTGGTGCGTCATCAATTGGTTCAGAAAATTATCCAAGCTTATGAAGAGTTTGAACGCGAAGAGAGTGGGCAAGCTCGCCAAGCGACAGGCGGATAGGATTCATGATCAAGCAGTCATTGATTGGTTTTTTACAGGGTGTTTTACGAAGTTGGCTGGAGCGTCTCGAAGATATTAACCAGACTCTACCGCGGGCTCAGAGAGAAACTTGGCATCAAAAAGAGTTCCACATTCCCCCTTTGGTGATTGGTTTGTCGTCCGCCGTTCTTTTATATGGGGTTCTTCTTGTCAACACACAGATGACTTTGGCTCAATCCTTGGTGTTGGCGTTATTCATCATGATTGTTGTTTCACTTTTTACCGTTTATCTTCATCGTGATCAGAAGGATCTGGTTGAAAGTGATGATGCGATGGCGCTTTTGGCCGTGATATTTTTCATAACACTTATTTGGATCAAACTGATTGCCGTCTTGACGTATATGTTTGATTGGTTGTCGCTTTACGCCACTCCTATTGCCATCGCTCCCATTTTAACCGCTCTATTGCTCAATGCCCGCCTGGGCATGATTGTGGGTTTTGTGGTGGCCTTGGTGTTTGGAATCGTAAATGGGTTTTCGCTTCCTCCCGCCATGGTGGCCGCTTTGGGAAGCGCGACCGCGGTGGCCATGGTGTCACAAGCGCGGTCCTCACAACAGGTGGCTAGGGCCGGACTTCTTGTGGGATTGGTTCAGGCTCTGGTGGTTTTATCCTTGGGGATTATTCTTGAATGGGGCAGATTTCTAACGTTCAAATCGATGGCTTGGTCGCTTGCGAGCGGGTTTTTCTCGGCCATCTTTTGTTTGGGAGTTCGGCCTTATTTGGAGAGTTTATTCTCGCGACTTTCCAATTTAAGTTTGTTGGAGTTGGCTGGAGTGGATCACCCGCTTTTAAAAAAAATGAGCATGGAGGCCCCGGGAACGTATCATCATTCACTCAGCGTGGCTTCTTTGGCGGAAGACGCGGCCCTTGGAATTGGGGCCAACGGTCTTTTGTGCCGTGTGGGCGCCTATTTTCATGATATTGGGAAAATGGTGAAGGCTGAATATTTTATTGAAAATCAAGGAACCTTTGGAAACCCCCACGATCAAGTGAGTCCTTCTTTGTCTAAGCTGATTATTACCTCCCATGTAAAAGAAGGGTTGGCCTTGGCTAAATCGCATAAATTGGACCCGCAAATCGCTGCTTTTATTCCTCAGCATCACGGTACCTCCCAGATCGAATATTTCTACCGCAAAGCGCTTAAACTTGAGGAAAGCGAAGAAGACATCACCAAAGAGGAAATTGAGGAAGAATCCTACCGTTATCCGGGACCCAAACCTCAAACCAAAGAAGCAGGGCTTGTCATGTTGGCTGATTCGGTGGAGGCTTCGAGCCGAACGTTGGAAGACCCCAATCACCAGCGCTACAAGGATTTGGTCAATAAAATTATTCAGAAAAAGCTGTTTGATGGGCAGTTGGATGAAACTCCGCTCACGTTAAACGACTTGAGGATTGTCGCGGAACGCTTTACCAACACCCTCCTTTCCATTCACCACGCGCGGATTCCCTATCCGGAATCAGACGATAATAAAATATCCGTTCAGTGATCATTTCTTCTCACGCGCTCCTGCCCGCCCATATCCCAAAAGAGTTGCGCGCTCGTTTTCCGCGTTTGGTTAAGAAAACTCTTCAGTCGGAAAAAAAGAAAGTGAAAGGCGAGGTCAACTTTATTTTTGTTGGTCGGAAAAAAATACGAGAGCTGAACCTCCAATTTCTAAAAGAAAGTGGCGAAACTGATGTGATTGCTTTTCCCCATCCATCGGGTGGAGGCGATGTCTATATTTGTGGGCCGGTTGCAAAAGACAACGCCAAACGTTTTCGTGAACCTTATGGACGGGAGTTGGTTCGATTGGTGATTCATGGGACACTTCATCTTTTGGGATATACCGATTGGCCTCGAAAGGATCGAGAGAGAATGTGGAAGGTGCAAGAACGATTGGTTAATCTGCTTTATTCAAAAAGATGAAAAAAAAATCTTTTGCTATGGTTGGCCCATGGAATCTCTTCTAAGTCGGGGGCTTGTTCTTCGACGGGTGCGGCATTTGGATAACGATTTAAGGTTAACGCTTTTTCTGCGGGACGTGGGGAAGGTGTTGGCCATTTCCAAAGGTGGACAAAGGATGGCCTCGAAACTCAAAGCGGTGCAGCAGCCTTTTGTTGAGGCGGATTTTCATTTGTTTCTTCCCCCCCACGGGGTTCATGGTCGCCTGGCCAGTGGACGTTTGATCTCTTCCCATGAGCGATTGAGCTCTCATCTCGACGCTTTCCAAATGGCCTGTCGTTGCGCTGAAACAGTCGAGATGTTGTTGCCGTTTCGCGCGCCTTCTCCCGAGGTTTATGATATTCTCCGCCAGTCTTTTCAGGCTCTTCAAGGATCGCTCAATCTTGAACTTTCCCCCCACCGTCAATGGGTGTTGTTCGTGGTTCGATTGCTTAAAGTGTTGGGACATGGAGACATGTCAGACCAGGCCAGCGAATTGTTGTCGAGAGCGCCGTTGGACCAATGTGTGACGTTTGTTGAAGGGGAACTCAGCCGTGTATTGCCGTGGCGTTTAAAATCCGATGTTGAGGTTGTTTGATGTATCTTCAGGAAATCATTTTTTCTCTCGAAAAATTTTGGTCGAAACGGGGTTGCTTGATATTTCAACCCTACGACTTGGAAAAAGGCGCGGGAACATTTAACCCGGCCACTTTTTTGCGTTCTTTGGGCCCCCATCCCTGGGCCGCCGCCTATGTGGAACCTTCTCGCCGCCCCACCGATGGCCGATACGGTGAAAACCCCAACCGGCTGCAACGCTACTATCAATTCCAAGTTGTTATCAAACCGGCTCCTGATAATATTCAAAAACTTTATTTGGATTCGCTTGAGGCCATTGGCATCAAACCAAGGAAACATGACATTCGATTTGTCGAGGATGATTGGGAATCTCCCACTCTGGGAGCTTGGGGATTGGGATGGGAAGTTTGGCTGGATTCCATGGAAATCACACAGTTCACCTATTTTCAGCAAATGGGGGGCTTAAATTTATTCCCCATCACCGTTGAAATTACCTATGGGTTGGAGCGGTTGGCCATGTTTTCCCAAAAAAAGAACAGCGTATTTGATGTGGAATGGTGCAAGGGAGTGACTTACGGTGATGTTCATAAGGAAGATGAACGTCAGTTCTCTACGTTCAATTTTTCCCTGAGTGACCCCGCCATGCTTCGTCAACATTTTTCAGATTATGAAACACTGGCGGTCAATCTGCTCAACGAAAAGTTTCCGCTGCCTGCCTATGATGCCACAATGAAATGTTCCCACCTGTTCAATCTTCTGGATGCCCGTGGCGCCATTTCGGTATCCGAACGAACGGGGTTTATCACGCGTATCCGAAATTTGGCCAAGCGCGTGGCCGAATCCATGGTGGCAGCGCCGGTCCGTGAGGACACAAAGGTGAATTCATGAAGGAAAAGAAACGGTTCAGCGCTCTTTTAGAAATCGGTACTGAAGAAATTCCAGCTCGGTTTATTACCGATGCTCTCGCGCAATTGGAACAGTTGATGAAGGTGGAGTTGTCAGATCATCGGATACCTTTTGAAAAAATAAAAGTTTATGGATCTCCTCGTCGTTTGGCGATTGCCATTGAAGGCGTGGCCCCACGAACCTTGGACCGGACCGAAGAGGTGCTGGGGCCCCCGCCCAAGGCCGCGAAAGATCAGAGTGGGCAATGGACCACCGCCGCGTTGGGCTTTGCCAAAGCACAGAAAGTATCCGTTGAGGCGTTGGTCATTAAGAATACGCCGAAAGGAGAGCGGTATGTGGCACTTCAACATCACAAAGGGCAAAAGACCGAAATTTTGCTCAAAGAAATTTTTCCAACGGTCATAAAAAAACTCACATTTCCAAAATCCATGATTTGGAACGATCAAAATTTCCCATTTGTTCGTCCCATTCGATGGTTGGTGGCCCTCTATAATTCTCAGGTGATTCGCTTTAAATTGGCGGGGGTGACGTCGGACAAGTCCACGCTGGCCTTGTTGGCGCTTGGGGGATCCAAAATTAATGTGCCCAGCCCCGAAAAATACAAAACCGTTCTTCAAGGGCGTTGTATTTTGGTGGATCCGGAAGATCGAAGGACGAACATCTTAAACCAGAATGACGCTTTGGCAAAAAAAGCCAAAGCCCAGGTGGTGATGACGGAGGAACATCTCCAGGAGGTGGTCCATTTAACGGAATATCCCGTCGGAATTTTGGGTCATTTTCCTGAAGGGTACCTGAAATTACCACGAGAAGTTTTAATCAGTGTCCTTAAAAAACATCAGAAGTTTTTTCCTCTGGAATCCTCAAAGGGACAGTTGGTGAACAGTTTCATCGGCGTTCGTAACGGTCCCTCAGAGGCGCAAGAGGCGGTGCGGGAAGGATATGAGCGCGTGGTGAACGCCCGCTTCGCGGACGCGCAGTTTTTTTATGAAAAAGATTCTCAAGTTCCTTTGGCGGATATGGCTCCCCGCCTATCCGGTGTTGGATTTCATGCGAAATTGGGATCCATGTGGGATAAAACTGTTCGAGTTCGCGCCTTCACGTGTCGATTGGGAGAATATTTTGAGCTGGACGGAACCACACTCGCCAATGCCGATCGAGCGGCCTTTCTTTCAAAAGCAGATCTGTTGACTCATTTGGTGGGCGAGTTTCCGGAATTGCAGGGAGTGGCCGGCCGATTCTATGCCGAAAAGCAGGAAAACACTGAGGTGGCTCATGCCATCGAACAACATTATTGGCCGCTTACAACGGAAGGGGATTTACCGATATCTGTGGAGGGAGCTCTCGTGGCGGTGGCGGACAAGATGGATACCTTGGCCGCCAATTTTTCAGTGGGTTTGATTCCCTCTGGTTCCGCGGATCCCTATGGTTTGCGGCGAATGTCAGCGGGCGTCATTCGCATCCTTTTGCAGCGGAAGTGGCAGGTGTCATTGGACCACTTGATGGATCTTGCTCTTGAAGGATTAAACAATGCGGTACCTCCCAAAGTGAAAGAAGATTTGTCGGATTTTTTCAAATCGAGAATGATGACCCTTTTTACTCAACAGGGTTTCCGTACTGACGAAATCGAGGCGGTTCTCACAAACCGCGATCAGAGTATGGGGCGCATAGCGTCCAAACTTCAGGCAGTCAAGTCTGTGCGCGGAAAACCGGAATTTGATTCCCTTACTGTCGCCATCAAACGAGCGGGGAACCTGCTCAAACAGGCGCGGTCCTCTGGATTTTTAGCTGATGAAACGGCCTTGGCGCTGAACGTTCAAGAGTTGGGAGATCAAGAGAAAAAACTTTGCGAGTCGGTCCAGAAGATCAGCGATCTGGTTAAGGACCATCTCAAAAATGAGGAATTTAATGAAGCGCTTTTGTGTTTGTCAGAATTAAAATCCCCCATCGATCTTTTCTTTAAAGAGGTCATGGTTATGGTCGATGATCCGAAACTTCGATTGGATCGGCTGGGAGTTCTTCTCTTGGTAAAAAATCTTTTTGATTCAGTGGCGGATTTTTCAAAGCTTCAAGCTTCAGGGGTGACCGTCTCAAATTGAAGACTCCACCTCTCCTGGTTATCGATGTTGGAAACACGGCCACCTCTTTTGGATTGTTTGCGTTGGGCAATCGGGAATTGAATCCTCACCCGCGTTTTGTTTGGACGATTGGAACCGATCAGTTAAAAAAACGGCGTGGCGTTTCTCGTTTTATCCGCCAACAATTAAATCGAAATAAAATTTCCGCAAATTTAATTAAAGGCGGGATCGTTTCGAGTGTGGTCCCGTCCGTGAATTCTTATTTGATGAGAGAAGTTCGCCTTGTGATTGGAAAAAATCCATTGTTTGTCAGTTATCGAAGTCCATCAAAAATTAAAATTGGATATAAAAATCCAAAAGAGGTTGGTGCTGATCGATTGGTCAATTCACGGGCGGCATTGGCTCTCTGGAAGGGGCCCTCCATTGTGATTGATTTTGGGACCGCCACGACCTTCGATTGCGTCACAGCCAAGGGTGTTTATTTGGGTGGGGTCATTGCGCCGGGTCCCGTGATTTCTGCGGAGGCTCTTTACGAGCGGACGGCCAAACTTCCTCACGTGATTCTGAAAAAATCAGCAGGCATTTTAGGTAGAAATACTCTTGAATCTATTCGAGCGGGTCTATATCATGGATACCGAGGTTTGGTAAAAGAAATCGTATTGAATTTGAAACGGAGGATGGGACCCGCAACGCATGTGTTCGCCACTGGCGGTCAAGCCCATTGGATATTAAAAGGTGTGGGTTGCGTCGATCGGATGGTGCCCCACTTGACCTTGCTGGGACTCTATCACCTTTGGCAGGATAGTCAGAAGACCGATGCCCAGCTGATCACTTGAACTATTTTTATGTACAAAATCAAGGATAATCAAAGAGGAGACTGTATGAAAAATCGATTCACGTCAATGGCCTTAATGCCCCTGCTTTTTATCGCGATGCCACTGAGCGCCGATGACTTTTCTAATAATTTCTCAATCGTGAACCAAACAAACTTGGACGCTCTCACCAAAGATTTTGGGGCGGCGGTGGGTGCCGGAAGTTTTCACAATGGAAAATCATTGGGTTTTCCTTTGGGTTTCGATGTGGGTGTTCATGTGGCGGCTGTGGGAGTTAAGGATGAAAACGCCATTCTCAAAGACGATGGATCAAGCCTTCTCTCCAAATGGGCTCAAGTGGAAGTGGGCCTTCCGGCCAGGATAAACGTTATTGGACGTTATGGCCAAATTGAAGATGCTGATGTGATCGGGGGTGGATTGAGAATAGGTTTGTTTACCCCCTCCGTTCCCGGTCTTCCTGCAGTTTCACTTACAGCTTTATACAACCAGGCCTCTCATGATCTTTTTGACGCCAATACCCTTTCGGCCAATGCGGTGCTTTCATTTGATATCCCTTTTATCCACCCCTACATCGGGGCTGGATATGACGTCACCGAACTCGAGCTCACTGATGACCCGATCGTTCCTGTTGGCGCTCGTAATTTGGATTCCAGTGAATCGGGATATCGCGTTGAAGCAGGCATCAACATCAGTCTAATTCCATTTACCTATTTGAATTTAGGTGCTGGTTTGGCCAATGGAGAGGAACTCTATCATGGTGGATTTGGGGTGAAATTTTAATGGACGATGTTTCATATCAAGAGTGGTCTGATAAATTAGGTGCGCTGAGAAAGAAAAGACAAGCTGCTTTTGATGAATTGGTTCAGGAAAAGGCCACATCATTCACTCCGGCAGAATTTTACGAAGGGGGTTCCGCAAGTTTAGAAGGCATTATTGAAGCTTGGTTCGAGTTTGAGAAAAAGTCCTGGGAAACAACTCCTCCTGAGAACCCGAGAAAAGAGTTGGAAGCGACTGTGTTGGAGATGCAATCCATCATTGATTTCGAAGTGGAGGCCATCGAGAGAGATCGGACATCGGTTATGTCTCGGATCACGTGGGATCCTGCGGAGATCAGTTCTGCGGAATCAGCCTTTAGGGATTTTTCGGAGGATTTAAAAAAGCGCTTTGAAATTAAACTCAAAGAGATTATTAGAGGCTCAGAAAAGAAAAAAACGATGGGGGATCTCCCTACCAGGTCGTCGGGTGGCAGTTCCACCGGAAATGCATTGGCCTATTTTTCCATGTTTTTTATTGGTCTCCTCCTGGGTGCAGGTCCCTCAATTTATTATATGAACTCAAGCAAAGAGTCTCATCGCAAGTTTCAAGAAGAGCGAAGTCAGATTCTTGGCGAACAGAGAGCCTTAGAAGACAGTATGGGAATTTTGCATGAAAAATTTTCTCAATTGGCGCTTGGAAAGGGAAAAACAATCCCTGAACTCGAAAAACGGATCTCTGAGATCAAAGTGAAAAGTATTGAAGCACGCAGGCAGATAGAAAGTGAATATCAGCGAGATCGGGAAAAAATATTGAGAAGAACGCCGGCAGGAAACGCGCAAGATAAAGCCCTGGGAAATTTGGAGGATGTAAAAGACAGCCGCCTCAGATCAATTGTTAATCGGGAGGAATCTGATTTGGCTCCCTTGGTCACTCAGTTGAACATCCTCAACGAATTGATTCGCTAGCGGCACGCTGCTCCCTGAATTCGTCCCCATTCCTTCCCTGCTTCATCCCACGCCACGGGACAGTCCTGAAGAGTGACACCGAGGTGATGAGGCGTCATTCGGGTGACCACAAGACCTCCTCGGTATTTTCCCGTTGTGACGACCGCTTCGAGACTACGCGCTTTCCCAATTGTTTTTGCTTTTCCCCCACCAGTGGAGATTCGGAGAATCTTACTTTCGCTGGTGTTGTTTTCAGGTTTTTCTTGAATGAACAAATGATCTCCATTCAGAGAAAATAGAAGGGTTTGGCAAGAAGGGACCGTGATAATTTTTTTCCGTTTAAGATTTTTGAGATGAACAACCCAAATCTCGGCGGTTGGTGTCTCCTCCGAACGTCTAAAGAAAGCAACTTTCTTGGAATCAGGCGATATCACCGCTTCGTGGATATTTGAGGATTCCGCAATGGTTCTGGCTTGTCCTTCTTTGATCAAAACAATTTTTTCCGGGAAAATAGAAATTTGGGATCCGTCTTGGGACGATGTTTGCGTGGTCGTCCATTCCTCCATGGGAATATTAATAATCGGGCGATATTTTTCTCTTTCAAAATAATCTACGGCACTTTGAAGCCAGGATGAAGTCCCTTCTAAATAGGGGCGATCAAAACCAGCCTGAATGGTCAAACGAATCCGCGCGATAAACGGTTCGAGGGTTTTAACGGTTTTCTTATTGGATAAGTCGGCATGGACAACAGCATCATGAATGATCTTGTTGGTCTCCATTCGTTTACTTTCGAGTTCGGTTTCCTGCAGTTGCTTAAGATAGTAGGGGATTTCTTGGATAGTGGCGATTTCAGAAAATACTGAGATGGGGGTTGAGAACAAAAACAGGAACAGGACTCCCAACAGAGACATTCGCGGGTGACGACCTTTTTCCATTGCAAAATCCGAGTTGACAGGGGAGGTTGGGAGAGGAACCACTACCGATTCACTGGGACAAAATGGTCCCGCACAGTAATTCCGATGGTGGCAGGGGATTCGGCCACAATCACGCCATTTCGTTTGAGTTCCGCAATTTTATCTTCCGCCTTTCCGGACCCTCCTTCAACAATGGCTCCGGCATGTCCCATTCTTTTTCCAGCGGGAGCCGTGATTCCCGCCACAAAGGCAAAAAGGGGTTTGTTCATTTGAGTTTTAAAAAAATGGGCGGCCTCTTCTTCAGCGCGGCCTCCAATTTCTCCAAGCATGACCACCGCTTGAGTAGAGGAATCTTTCTGGAATAGTTCCAGGACGTCCACAAAATCTGTTCCATTGACCGGGTCTCCGCCAATACCAACCACCGTTGATTGACCGATGCCCAGTTTGGTGAGTTGCCAAACTGCTTCATAGGTGAGCGTCCCGGAACGTGACACAATGCCGATGGGGCCTTTTTTGTGAATATAGCCCGGCATAATCCCCACCTTGCAGGCATCCACGGTGATCACGCCGGGGCAATTGGGACCAATAAGCCGAACTTTTTCTTCAGCTTTTTTCCCCTTGTTCCACGCCGTCATTTTGTGTTTGACTTTGACCATGTCCATGACGGGAATTCCTTCCGTGATGGCCACAATCAATTGAATGCCGGCTTCCATGGCCTCTAAAATAGCCTCGGCGCACAAGGGCGCAGGAACAAATATCATAGACACATTGGCTTGGGTGTCTATTACGGCTTCGTCCACTGTGTCATAAATGGGAATTCCTTCAAATTGGGATCCCCCTTTCCCCGGGGTGACGCCTCCCACCATCTTGGTTCCATATTCTTTGCAGAGTTTGGTGTGGAAGGATCCCGCCGCCCCGGTGATTCCTTGGCAAATAACTCTGGATGTGGTGTCAAGAAGGATACTCATGACTTATTCCTGTTTTTTATGGCTGTAACGATCATTTCCGCGGCTTCGGATAGACTGGTGGCGGCTTGAAGCGGTAGTTTGGAATCGGCCAGCATTTTTTTCCCTTCTTCTGATTTATTCCCTTCCAGGCGAACGACGAGTGGAACCTTGAGTTTAATTTTCTTGACCGCGGCAATGATGCCTTCGGCAATCACGTCGCATCGCATGATTCCGCCAAAAATATTCACGAGAATTCCCTCAACCCGTTTGTCAGAGAGGATAATTTTAAACGCTTCAGTGACTTGTTCGGCATTGGCTCCGCCCCCCACATCCAGAAAGTTGGCGGGTTCCCCTCCGTGTAGTTTGATGATGTCCATGGTGGCCATCGCGAGACCTGCGCCATTGACCAGGCAGCCCACATTCCCGTCCAATTTTATGTACGAGATTTTTGCTTTAAGCGCCCTTTTTTCGGCCACTGGTTGTGGCATCAATTTTTTCCAGGTCATTTGATCTTCGTGGCGGAAAAGCGCGTTGTCATCGGTTGAAATTTTTCCATCCAACGCCATCAATTCTCCACTCTCCGTTACAGCCAACGGATTGACCTCAACCATGTTGGCGTCGGTTGCGACAAAAATCGCATAAAGTTTGGATAAAAGGGAGGCTCCTTCATTAAGAAGTTTTCCGCTTAATCCCAAACTCTTTGCGATTTTTCGAGAACGGTACTGAGGTAAGCCTTCCAGCGGATCAATGGAAAAGCGGTGGAGTGCCTCGGGACGTTCTTTGGCCAAGGTTTCGATATCCATTCCCCCTTCTTTGGCCGCCATGAGAAGTGGGGAGGCCGTTTTTCGGTCCAGAACAATGCTGACATAAAGTTCTCTCGATATTTTGGGAAGCGATTTTTCAATCAAGAGAGCCATGACCTTTTCCCCTTGGGGTCCGGTTTGATGGGTGACCAGCGGTTTTGAAAAAAGAGTTTTGGCGAGGATTCCCGCTTCCTTGGGGGTTTTGACGATCTTGACTCCGCCCGCCTTTCCTCGACCTCCAGCCAGCACCTGCGCTTTAATGGCCCAGGGACCTTTCCCCAATTTTTTTAACGCTTTGGGGACGGATTTAAGATCAAAGGCCACTTCTCCCTGAGGTTTTGGGATTTTAAAACGATCATAGATCGCTTTGGCTTGATACTCGTAAAATTTCATTGAGGGAATTAGCGGAAACTATCGAGCAAAAAATTCATGTCTCCCTTGCCCTTGGATTGCGCGATGTCGATAATTTTTTCCGTTCTTTTGGCATAAGAATCGCGAATCACTTCGTGGAAAACACCAATGTAGGTTTTGTCGGGATCTTGCCACAAATCGAGGGCTGCCAATTTGTTTTTGGGGTCATGCGAGTCGGGGATCATGGTTACGTTTTTCGAGTAGTAAGGGTAGGTGTTGTTAAAAACCACGCAGGGAGAAATGACATGAAGGAAAGAAAACCCCGGGTGGCGAGCCGCGCGGACGATCAAATCAATCAGTTGGTTCAGTTGTCCTGAAAACCCTCTCGCCACAAAGGAAGCGTTGTAGGCCAACGCCAATCCAATTGGATTCAAATTGTCCTCAGCCGCTCCATACGGCAAACTTCGAGCAGACGAATTTTTTCCTGTGGTGGGAGAGGCTTGACCTTTTGTCAAACCATAAATGGAGTTGTCGAGCATGATATAGGTGATATCAACATTGCGTCTAGCGGCGTGGGGAAAATGTCCTCCCCCGATGGCCAATCCGTCTCCATCTCCGCCAACAGCAAACACATGCAGTTTAGGGTTGGCGAGTTTGATTCCGGTCGCTGTGGGAAGGACACGTCCATGAACACCATGAAATCCATAACAGGTGGTGAATATCGGGAGTCGGCCCGAGCACCCAATCCCAGAAGCGATCACGGTGTCTTTCGGATCAAGCGATAGAATTCCCATAGCTTTATAGACAGCATGAAGCACAGAAAAATCGCCGCAACCGGGACACCAGGTGACAGGTACCGTGCTTTTATAGTTTTCAGTTTTTGCTTTTATTTGAGAAATCTCAGGCACGACGGATCACCTCCTCAATGCGGTCAAATATTTCATCGGGATCGAAGGGCATGCCATTGCACTTGGTAAAAGACTGGAAGGGATACAAATATTTGGCCCGTAAAATTTGGCAGAGCTGCCCGGTAAAATTGATTTCAGGCACAAGCACATGTTTGAGTCCCAACAAGAAACTGCGTATTTCTTCGTCTGGAAGGGGATGAATCATTTTGATGGTTAGGGCTTTCACTTCAAGCCCTTGTTTGGCGGCCATACCGATCGCTTCCTCCACAGGGCCTTCGGTGGACCCCCAGCAGATTACACCAACCGTGGCATGTTCATCTCCGTAGAGCCGTGTAAATCCTTTTTCTTTAGCGATGAAATCAAGTTTTCGGTGACGTTTGGCCGACATGCGTTGATGGTTGCTGGGAGACCAACTGGGATGGCCCAGTTCGTCATGTTCCAAGCCGGTATTCACGTAGCAAAGCCCCTCGTCCCCTGGAAAAGAAACAGGCGAGACGCCGTTTTCCGTGTCCAAGAACCGTTTGTATTCCCCATTTTTTGAAGCACGTAAGCGGTTGGAGTTTTGAAGATTTTCGAGATTGGGACGAGTAAACGTTTGGGTTCTGTGGGAAAGCGACTGATCAGACAACATGACTACAGGAATCTGATACTTCTCCGCGATATAAAAAGCTTTAACCATTCCATAGAAACAATCTTTGACATTGGACGGGGCCATCACCACGCGCGGGGCGTCGCCATGGCCCATGTTTACGGCGAAGGCCAAATCGGACTGTTCGGTTTTGGTTGGCATTCCAGTGGAGGGGCCGGACCGTTGCGCATCCACAATGACCACCGGCGTTTCGGTCATAGATGAGAGTCCCAGCACTTCCGCCATCAAGGAAAGACCGGGGCCGGAAGTGGCGGTCAGGGCTTTGGCTCCAGCGAAGGAGGCGCCCACGCAAGAAGCGATAGCGGAAATTTCATCTTCGGTTTGAACCGCCACGCCGCCAAAGCGAGGTAATTGTTTTTCCATGAAACTCAAAATATCAGAGGCTGGCGTAATGGGGTATCCCGCGTAATAACGGCATCCGGCAGCCATGGCCCCGGCCGACATCGCTTCATTTCCCGACATGATCAATTTCCGTTCTTTTCTGACACTGGCTGGCACGTGCAGATCTCGGCCGACGGGGTGAGTTTCTCCCCATTTGTAGCCTTCATCGATCGCCTTCAAGTTTTTCTCAAGAACATCTTCTCCTTTTTTTCCGAATTTCTCTTCAAGGATCGATTTGAAGCCCTCCAGCGGGATTCCCACCAACTGGCCCATGAGAGCCAATGCCACCATGTTTTTTGATTTTTTGAGTCCCACCCCTTCTGCGGCGATGGATGTGAGGGGGGCTCCGTACAATTGAACAGTGGGAGGAACTTTCTTTTCGGGGTCAAAAACGGAAGAGTCATACACCAACAGGCCATCGTTTTTCAATTCGGCGGCGTGTAAGTCAACGGCTTCTTCATTGAAGGCCAATAAAACATCCAGTTTGGTTCCGACGGAGAGAACGGGATGATCAGCGAACCTCAGTTGAAACATCGCGGGACCGCCTTTGATTTCAGCGGGATAGGTGCGAAAAGTGAAAACGTCTCGTCTGGCGCGGGCGACAGCGGTGGTTAAAAGTTCACCGGTCGAAATAACACCTTCCCCACCTTCACCGGCGATACGAACAGTCAAATTGCTCTGCATTTATGGATCCTTTGGTTGAAAAACGACGATGTTTTTGGGACAGTTTCGAGTTTAACCACCTACTTCCTTCATGTCAAGGAGGGCTGTGAATGTTGTTCGACGGAAACCCGTTCGCTTCAGAGTGATTTCTAAATCGGATGAACGAATATGGATTGGGCGATTGAATCATCGAAAGCCAATTGAGTTTCACCGGCTTGAACCACAAATGTCGGAAAGCGTTGGATCACTTGAATCAGAGTCCCTGGAACCAGTCCCAGTGAAAGGAGTCGACCAAGTTCCGGATTTTGCTTGACCAAAAGGTAGGAGATTTTTGCCTTGGCTCCGAGACTCAGCAGATCAAGTGAACAGATTACCGGTTCCACCGCTTTCACGGCGGCTTTGCAACATTCCCCTTCGGGGATTTTAAGGTGGCGAGGCGATTGAACGGGATGACCCAAAAGCGTGCATATAGAATCTGTGACTTCTTTTGAGAGGATGTGTTCCCACTGGCAAGCGGCGGGATCGATAAATTCATCTTTTACATTTAAAACATCCTTGAGCAATCGTTCCGCCAAACGTTTGCGACGAATCACTTCATGAGCCAACTTTTCGCCGGTGCTGGAGAGGTGAATCTCACCTGATTTTTCTTCAACAGAATGACGAAGTTTGAGTTCTTCGAGAATGCCGGGTTTAATTTTTTGGTTGAGAAGTTGAGTGATCTGTGTTGCGGAGCATTGGCCGTTTTCACGAGCCTCAAAAATTTCACTTAAAGCCTCTTCCAATAATTCGTCATTTTCATTGGGAAGGCGTGTCATGGGGGTGGAGAGATTGTTCATGAGAGCAGTTGACTCCATTTGAGAACCCAATTCAAGAGGCCGCCGACCGAAAGCGCAAAGGTCATCACGAAAAGAGTGATCGCGCTGGCCGCTTTTATTCCCCGTTCTTTGATCGTGATGAGTAGGTGCGCGACGCACGGCATAAAAAGGGTGATCACGACCATGCTGACTGTAATTTGCCTCGTGTCCAAAAGCCCTGCTTGGGCCATTTTGAAAAAGCCTGCGGCGCCATAATCCCGTCTGAGGAATCCAATTAAAAAGGCTTCGCTGGCTTTGGCCGGAAGGCCTAAAAACGACACCACAAGCGGCGCCACAAAACTCTCAAGCTTTTCAAGAATTTTAAGTTTGTCCAAGACGAATAAAATAGACGTGGCCAAAATAAACAAAGGAATTACTTCTTTGGTGTACCATTTGAGGCGCGCTTTTACTTTTTTGAAAATGTTTGAAATTTTGGGGATGCGCAGCGGAGGTAATTCCATGAGAAAAGGCGATCGCGCGCCCGGCAATAATTTGGCGGCCCCCCAACCCACCAAGAGCATTGTGATGGCCAACACCACAAACCAAACAAGAAGCACTTTCCAGGATTGTCCGGCAGCCATGCCCATCACCGCTCCCAACTGGGCGGAACAAGGCACTGAGAGGGTCAAAAGCAAAGAGAGAATAAACTTTTCTCGCTTTGTGTCGAGGATTCGGGTGGTGACGGTGGCCATGGTGTCACATCCGAGTCCCAACACCATGGGGAGAACCGCGCGTCCATTAAGGCCCATGAGTCTAAAGAATCGGTCCATCATAACGGCGAGACGGGGCAAATAACCGGAATCCTCCAGAAGTCCAAAAAACAAGAAAAAGGTGGTTACAATTGGCAAGATAAGCGCGAAGGCATAGGTCAATGCCATGGTGATAACCCCATATTCGCCGATAAGGAAATCTTGGATCCATGTGAAGGAGATCAGTTTGGTCACAACTGCTGTGACAGCTGGGTTGATCCAACCTCCAAAAATATTTTCCTCCAAAAATCCAACCAATGTCCCGGCCCCAAACACGCCAACGAATTCATAGAGAGCGAAAAGGGTGAAAGCAGCAAATAGGTATCCGGGAAAGGGGCGCATGGACCAATTGCCCAATTTTCCCAGCCAAGAGGTTTCACCGGGTTTTTGGAGAGAGAGAACTTCCCCCACTGCTTCTTGCACCACTTTTTGTTTCCCTTCAAAAAAAAGGACTTCCACAGGGCGGGCAAACTGGGTGTGGGCAGCTTTATTTCTGGTTAATTCATACACCGCTTTGGCTCGACTGTTGGAGCCAGGCGTGATCATCTGTTTTTCAACCCTTTCGAGGGCCGTTGTTAAAGCGGCATCATATTGTGGCGAAATACACGGAAGCGTTGCTTGGGTAAGGGCGCTTTTGAGGGCGGGTATTCCCTCTCCATCAACGGCCACGGTTTCGATGACCGGAACCCCGAGTATTTTGCTCAAACGCGGCACGTCAATATGAAGTCCGCGGTCCTCCCGTTCGTCTGACATATTCAACACCAAAACCATGGGTAAATTAAATTCTGAGAGCTCTAGGGTTAGATGCAAGGCTTTGGAGAGATTTTTTGCGTCGGCCACTTGGATCACCACATCGGGTTGACACTTGATGAGAAAGTCCCGGGCGACGCGTTCATCTTCAGTTTTGGCTAAGAGACTGAGAACACCAGGGGTATCGGTGATGTCCCACTCATTTTCGTTGATTTTTCCGACCCCTTGGGAAAGGTCTACGGTGGTACCTGGAAAATTAGAAACCGTGACATATTTACCTGTTAAAGCATGGAATATCACTGATTTTCCAACGTTTGGATGGCCAACTATGGCCGCGGTTTTCCGCTTTCGGGGCGGTGGGATTTTGGGGGTATTGGGAGATGATGAGATCGATTCTGTGGGCATATGTTAAGTTTCTTATTGAAATTTGGTTTCATTAAACACCATCCGCTTCATTTTGTCAACGGAAAGCGTTTTGGAATTTAGAAAGGAACAGAAAGGGCATGCGTGAGATAGTCAAAGGTCAAGGGCGCTGCGTGAGGAGTGGTGGAAAGATCGTTTTTCAGCTGAAGGAGCTCTTGAAAAGTATCCACATCATAATGCGTAGGAAGAACTTTCAATGCCAGCCCCAGGTTGGCAGCCTGCTGAAGGGTTTGGTCATAAACTTGATCGGTGGACCAGTTGATATTTTCAAAGAGTTTAAGAGTTGGTCGAGATAATCCGATCAGCGTGTATCCCCCATCAAGGGCGGGGCCCAAAACAACATCACATTTGTGGAGAAGGTCAAAAGCCTGCGTGACGTGTGCGAGCGGAAAGTTGGGAGCGTCGCTTCCAATGATGACCACCCGTTTGGCTCCCCGGCCAAAGGAGAGGCCCGTTGCGTGGGCAAGGCGCTCTCCCAAAGTTTTTCCTTGTTGAGAGAGGGTGTCGAAAGATTTTTTGAGGCCAGTCCAAGCGAGATCCGGATATGGGGCATGGGGTTGGTAAGCCACGAGGATTTTCGTGTTCACGAGCTGGGAAACGGTATTAAGGATGTCTTTTACGAAACAGGTATAGAGTTCTGCGCATTCGGTTCCATTTAAATGAGGCATCAAGCGGGTTTTGACCTGTCCGGGAATGGGAGCTTTAACGAAAATAACAAGGAGATTGGTGTGGGGCATGGGAAAGATTTATTGGTTGGAGGCCAACGGTTGTGTTTCAGATTCCAATTGAAGCATGGAAGAAAGTTCGTAAAGCATAATGGCTTGTTCAAACCCAGCTAGAAATCTTGGTTGCCAAGCTTTGGCCATAATCATTTCTTTTACTTGGTTGTAAGTGGCGGGTGAAAGCAATATTTGGTTGTCGCCCGCCAGGTCTTCAATTCGTGCCACCATATTAACCGCGTCTCCAATAACCGTATATTCCACTCGATCGCCAGAGTCCACGTTTCCAGCGATCACCTCTCCCGATGACACGCCGATTCCAATTGAAATAGGTTCCTTTCCGGCTTGCAGTCGCACGTGATTGAGTCCGTCAATTTCCTTCATGATTTCCAGGGCGCATTTGACGGCATTTAAATCAGGGTTGGACAATTTGGGGAGAATGGGCAAACCAAACACGACCATAATGGCGTCTCCTATGAACTTATCAATGGTGCCTTGATTTTTATACACCACCGGGGCCACCCGCGAACGAAAATCCTTAAGGAGTTCCACCACTTCTCTTGGATCCAATCGGCCGGACAGCGGGGTGAAATGTCGTATGTCAACCATAAGAACCGTCACCCAGGTGCGGTGGCCGGCCAAGCGTTCTCGAAACCCTTCTTTGTTGCGCCGCATTTCGACCGCCCAGGTTTTTCCCACGTAAGGGACCAACGCGTTCGCGAAATCTTGATGATAAAAATTATCCAACATGATACCCGCGTTATCGATGAGAGCCTTGAGCCAAAAAATGTTTCTTCCTTTGTAAGAGGAATAACCCAATTCGGAATTGCCGAGCGTGATCACGCCAAAGAGAGCTCGTCTTCTGGTTGAAAACAGAGGAAAAGCAATCTCGGCTTGGAGAACTTCCATTTCATCACTGATGGCTTGCCGTTCCCAGTCGGTGAGTATGCGACGCAAGACTTCGTCCCTGATGAGTTCCCCTTTCTCTTCGCGGACATGTTGAATCAGCAGCGAATCATTCCGAAGGAAAAATCCTTCCGCGCTTTCGGATAAACCCACACCTTTTTTAATTTGAAAAATGGATTTTTGAGGATCTTTTAACATGAGACTGATGGAACCAAAGCCAATGCTTTGAAGGCTGGAGAAAAAAATATTGAGCAGTTCATCACGATCCGCTGATGAGAGAACGCGACGGGAGAGTCCGCGGAGGCGTTGCATTTGATCGTATCTCTGAGAGAAGAATATACGATCCACCATGTTTTGGACACGGTAGCGCAAAGGGTGAAACAAGAGCGCCATGAAAATAGAGGAGAGTCCCAGCGAAAAGAAGTCACTGTTGGGCAAGTATGGAAACAACAAATTCCTAGAAAGAAGATGTGTTCCTCCGAAAACACTCAACAAGATGAAGGTCATGACGAGGAAGGCCAATGTTTTTCTTAGTAATTCAGAGAAGTGATAAAGATGACTGGTGGTCAGGGAGTAGGCAATGAGGGTGACACAAAGAAGCGAGGCGATGTGGGCGCCAGGAAAGATCCAGCTGGCATCAACGCCCCCCCAGAAAACCATGGGTAGGATCATTAGAACAAAGGTTGCCATAATCCCGGAACCAAACAACATATACATCAACCGACTTTTCTGGGTGGGGTCTTTGGACTCTTTGGTTTGCCGTGCCAAAAGTGTGAAGGCGATCAAGACAAGAATGCCGAACAAAACAGCGGCCACCCAAAATTGTTTTCCCACATTCGGTACTGAAAAGAAGGCAAATTTGGCCAACTGATGGGGTGTGAGTCCCCCCAATATCAACAGTAACCAGCCCCCGCTAAACACATAGGCCAATTGCTTAACTCGCTCGAAAAATCCTGAAAGTAAATTATTTTGGGCCTTATGTTGTGCCCCAATGCTGCCGAGAACCAGATGATAATACAAGGGAGAAACGAACAGGAGTCCAACGATGTAGACCCGGGACCATATGAGGGAAACAAAAGGGGTGTTGGCGTAATTGAGACCAATAAAAGACAAACCTGTAAAAAACAAAATAGTGGTCAATACCGCAAAAAGACGGTTCACCGTTCGTCGTGGACTGTCCATAAAAACCAGCCCACCCAGCGCCAGGTTTACAAGCGCTGTGAACAAAATAACAAACGTCAAGATATGGCGAATCTCTAATACTGACATCATCAAGGAGGGGGTCTCCTGTCTGAGGGTTAAGTTGTCACCAATTCAAACGCTAAAATAAAAATGGAACATCAATTCATACCTTTCATAGGGAAACCCGTCAAGACCTTTCTCCACAGAGTTATCCACAGTATCCACAAAAGAAGACCAGGAAGGTTAACTCAAATAATTCAGTTGAAGCGTACCTAAAAGTACTGCACAAGACACTGTCGCCCCGGCAATCTTTTGGCCGGGGCCCAGGTTTTCCCCATGAAGAAAACCTGGATCCCGGCCAGAAAGCATGCCGGGATGACGGCACTAAAATATTCATTGTTGATAGACGGTAATGGCTGTTCAACCGAATTATTCAGGTTAATTATTCCAGTAAAAGCCTAAAGAGATTGGTGACGACATATCCCACGCCATTGTCTTGATAGTGAATTCCCCCACTTAAATCTTCCCAGGCAATGCTTCCATTGGCGGTATGATCCGCGTAAAAAGTGAGGTTTAGTGCGGTGGTTTGTGAGTTGGGCCCCGTTCCAGTTGCAGTTACCTCCCCGTCAATTAAGCCTTCAAAGGCGACTCTGGGGCCCGGTAAGGAGAATGTAAAGTTAAGGGTGTTCGTGACTGGATTGTCACTGATCGAAGAAGTTCCTGTTAACCGTAAATGGGAACTGAGCAAACCCGCTGTTTCGAACGTCAAGGTCAGAGCTTCGGTGTAGGTGACTTTTGAAGACCCCCCAACAACTTGAACAGTTATACTTTTGAGTGTGGAAGTGGAGGTATTGGTCAAAATAGGGTCAATTACAACGCCGCTCTCATTATAGAAGCGAATGGTATAGGTCGCTGTCCCATATCGATCGCCAGAGGTTTGAAAGGTGTATTGAGACATTGCATCAGGGCCGGAGACCTGTGGAAAACTGGAATTGGGGATGGTGGTTAGATTGATGACCGGAATCAAAACCTTTAAACAATCTCGTTTCATGACAAACCAAGCTTGCCCCAATTGTCCGGGCACGCAAGTTTGAGTTGAATTAAGGGGCAGAGGGTCCAAAATTTTATTGGGTTCGTCCTTTTTTTGGCAGGAGAGGAGACCTCCACCCAATAGCGCCAGAAAAAATCCATTCCTTGCGAGATTGTTGAAAGTCATTTCGTTGGGTTCCTGGGGGATAATTTGTAGCCAATATTCAGTTTATACATGACATCGCCCGCCCCCCTTTCCAAATTAAAGCTGGTGTATTTCTCTTCCAACAAGCCCCAGGCCACACCCGATCCAATATTCCATCCCTTGTAGGCCCAATTGAGTCCCAGCAAAACGTCCATCGCTTCAGCCGCTGAACTGGGAACCTGCTGGTTTGAAATATAGGTATCTTGGCTGTTGTAATAAGCGGTTTCGGTTAACAAAGACAGGTTAAATTTGAGCGGAACTTCGAGGCTCAGTTTGGACTCAAAAATATTCCCGGGATCCACGCCATAGATGGGCCCGTTTTGAACTCCGAATTTGGTGTTGTACCTTCCTCGAGTTAAATACCCAATATTGAACGTTAATGGCCACTTCGTGGGGATTTGGAATAACGCGATGGCTTCAAAATCCTCGCCGGTCGCCACTTGAAGTTCCTGTTCGGTTTCTTCCGGAGTGCTGGGATGATAAAGAAATTTTAAAGCCAATAATTTCCAAGGAGCAATTTTAACGAAAGGTGAAAATCGGCCATTGATGCTCCCTGAATATTCTGCAGATCCTTGTTTCAGTTTTTGGTGAATGTATTGGAAATCGAAACCAAATTCAGAAGATTTTGAAAGACCCAGGCGCAACGTGAGGGGCAGTTGAAATGTTTCATAGGTCACCTGAGGGGCGGTGTTGAATTGATCGATCCGATGTGAGAATGAGATGGTGGTTTCAAATGATTTTTTCCCAACAGTCGAGACTTCTTCGACAAGCAAGGGCCGCGCCTGCGCGGTTTCTTTGATAACCAGAATTGCGACGGCCAAAATGAAAAGAACTCTTTTCATCCTTCAGCCTTCTGTTCCTTTGTGATCATCGGGATAATCAATGTTGAGGCAAGCCTCGCAACTGCCATCGCTGTTTTTTGAAATAAGCCCATGTTTGGGACAGGGGTGAATGTTATTCGCAGTTAATTGGGCCAATTTGGTTTTAATTTTTTCACTGTACTCTGCGCTGGCTTGGTCATGATCAATTGAAAATTTTTCAAGAGTGAGACCGTGGACCGTCACCGCTCCTTCAAGTTCGTTTTCGTCATGGCAGGTCAATTGATCAAAGAGAACTCCCCCCGCCAGGAATTCATATTGCCAAAATGAGCCGTCCCAAAAAAGCCGTATTTGGTTATCCGATCCCATTCGGAAGACATAGGTATGTGATTTGTCGAGAGGCATGGGGCTTAATTAGCATATCTGAGGAATTTTGGGAGAGGAGCGATTGTGTCGAGTGAGGTTTAAGCGGCGAAGCGGAGGCGGGTTGGAAGCGCGAACCGTCCTTCCAGGGCGTCCAATAATTGGACCAAAAGTTCGCTGTACATGATGGGCTTTTCTATGAGCCCTTGGGCTCCGGCGGCTTGAGTTTTGTCCAAGCTGGTGGGGTCGGCATAGGCGGTGATGAATAAAACGGGAGTGGTTACCATGCCGGGGATCTGTCGGAGAGTTTTGCACATTTTAAACCCATCCATTTTGGGAAGCATGATGTCGAGAAGAATAATGTCAGGTTTTTGGGTTTTGAGCAGCTTCAAACCGCGTTCGGCGTCGCGTGCTTCTAAGACGGAAAAGCCATCATTTTTTAAAGAGAATGCCAGAAAGGAAAGAACCGATTCGTCATCGTCTACAACAAGCACAGTTTTATTTGTATTTAGATCCGAGCCTGTCATGAAAGTAGTTTAAGGGGTAAGCTTCCCTCATGCAAGATCCAAATTGGAGAGACCGGTGCTCATTTCAATCATAATTCCCGCGCTGAATGAAGAAAAGCGAATTTTGCCCACCTTAGAGAAAATAGCCCAATATTTAAACCAACAGTCCTATTCATCGGAGGTTATCGTGGTGGATGATGGCTCCAGCGATCACACCCCCAAAATCGTGCAAACCTTTGCCCAAAAACATCCCCGTTTTCGCTTGATCATGCAACCTGAAAACCTGGGGAAAGGGGCGGCGGTCAAAAAAGGAATGTTGGTGGCGAGAGGCGACCACCGACTCTTTTCCGACGCCGATTTGTCAACCCCCATTGAAGAACTTGAAAAATTCCTCTCCTACAGGGCGGATGTGGTGATTGGATCTCGCCGAGTGAAAGGTTGCCGCATTGAAAAACGTCAGCCTTTTTTTCGAGAGGCGGCGGGGCGGATCTTTAGTGTGTTGGTGCGGTGCCTAACGCTGCGTGGATTTATCGATACCCAATGCGGTTTTAAACTTTTTACCGCTCAGGCCGCTCAAGAAATTTTTTCCAGGCAAACCATTTCCCGGTTTGGGTTCGATGTCGAGGTCTTGTTTATCGCCCAATTAAAAGGATTTCGAATTATCGAAGCCCCCGTCACTTGGATTGATTCCCCCTTCACCCGCGTTCGTTTTTTTAGAGATTCCACCCGCATGTTCTTGGATCTGGTCAGAATCCGCCTCAACCATTTCCGTCGCCGATATCAATAAGATGTGTCGCCAAAAATAATCGGCGGCTCAAGTGGCGAGGGTCTTTACGGATTTAAATGAAAGAAAGCGCTCGCTTTCACCACTCCGTTCACAGCGATCTCCAATTGATGTTGGCCGGGGTAATGGGTGCGCGTGGTCATTTGTTTGAGCGAATGTCGGCGAGAGAGCGGGTGTCGTCCCGGAGCGAACAACCGTTCGGTTAATTTGAAAACTTTTTTATGCGCGGTTCCGTTTTTTTTGAGGTAGTGAATAAGGTAATCCACTCGGAGTTTTTTGGTTTCTTTTCCTTCCTTAAGAAGCGAAAAGGAAAACTCCAGCCTTGCCCCGATGTCGTACGAGGATTGTTTCAGCCGTAAGCCCCGAACTGCCACGTCTTCCGCCGCTTCCATATCAAACAAGGCGAAAACCACGGAATGCCCTTTTTTTAAAAGCGTTCGAAGCCCCTGTTTGAGCACCCAGTCCGTGTGGATGTTTTTTCCCTTCCAGTCTCGAGCCAAGGAGATAACCAGATTTGGATGGTCTTTCGATAGGTCATTCAAATTGTTGGCCACGCTTTTCCGGACGTAGAGTGAAGGGTCCGCTTTTAAATTTTTAAGGATTGGCAGGATGGGAGACGGATCCTCGATGAGACCGTTGAGCCTGAGCCCCCAGGGAAGTCTGGGGCGGCACCCTTCCGACGCTAACCTCCGCACATGCGGGTCTTTATCCTTCGACCATTGGAGGAGGATTCGCATCATTTTCTTCTGATCTCGCTGAATAAAAGGCCGGACGGCGAATTCAGAACTAAAGAAAGGAGTAAAAAACTTGATAGCTTGAACGGACAAAGGGAAATCATGTCGGCCGTACACTTCCACAAAATCCGGAAACACCATGGCACCCAGACCGGAAATGTGCGGGGCCACTTTTTTCAAAACGGAAATTTTCTGTTTATAGGATCCATTCAAGTGATTGTGCAGCGCAGTCGAGAGGGCACGCACCCGTTCCTTCAATTCCAACCGGCGCCATTTCTCTCCCAATAAACTTTTTTTGAAATCGGTGGGCGAAAACCGGGGTGACGCCTTCGACACCAAACCGGCCAGTCGATCCACAAAGGCTTCGTTGAGTTGGTTTTTTAAGGGAGCAGGCATTTTCTGAACTTACAATAAATCAGCCGGAATGATTCAGTTGAATCGCACCTAAAGTACTGCACGAGACGCTGTCGCCCCGGCAATCTTTTGGCCGTCCAGCTCAATGATAATTTATTGTTCTGGACTGTACCGTTCCATAATGATCTTGGTCGGTAGGTACCGGCATTATAAAAATCAATGTATCGGTACGCCCAGCAAACATGCCGGGGCGACGATTCAACTGAATCATTCCGGTTAACCGCTATTTCGCTTCGGGGTCGTAGGGTATCGCTTCAAACATAGACCGCTCGCTCATGGCTGACGCGCCTGAAACACTTCCTGTTGGTCGAGTGGTCTCAAAATCAAAAGAATTGGTTGAGAGCAAAGAACAATTCCCGTTGAAATGTCCAGCGACTCGATATGCCGACAAGAAATCTCCTGAAAATTTGACGGTTCCTGTATCAACATTAAACGATCGATTGGTGATCGTATTTCCAGAGTAGAAATATAAACGGCATATATTGGATGAGTTCGGCCCCATGGCCACTTGAACCACGGCATTGGATCGGACAAAAAAACAAAAGATCAAGCCCGCGCTAGATTGACAATAATCCCCATTGACGCTGACATTTTCAAATGCTGCTCCGACATTCTTAACCTCACTCATGGTGACGCTGCACTGCTTATCGCCGCTGCAGGCGCCAGACCAACCTGTGAAATATCCGGTTTGCTGGGCTTGCGCCAATGTCACCACGGAGTTGTAATTGTAATTTTCCGAACAGTCTCCCCCGCAATCGATACCCGCCGGGTTTGATGTCACTGTGCCCGTTCCATTTCCGCTTTTTGTGACAGTCAATGTTTGTTGGGGCGCGGTTGGGTTGGGATTGATTGGGGCTGGCTCTACAGGCACACCCCCGCCCGAGCTGGTGTTGTTGCTTGATTTTTTCTTGCAGCCGATTTGACCGGCGCCCAATGTCAGTAGGGTGAGAAGCATGCGCATGTGGATGGCGGATGTACGGGTCGCCCCAGGTTATGGCGATGGTCAGCCCGATGACGCTTCCTTGATCGGGCTGATAAAAGCGATCAAGCACGTTGTTTAAGTGTTTCTTGGGAGTTCGCGCTCGCTGGCCGTAATCTGCGGGTTATCCCGGTTTATTTACCTTCTGCTGCGCGCTGCTCTATCAAGCTGTGCCAACCGTGAGATATCCGCTTCATGATTATGCATTGACATAGTGGACATGGCCGCCGCAGATGCACTTCCTCCGATCGAATAGTCAATATAGCCGCTTCCGAGACATCCAGAAGCTGTACCTGCGACTTTGTTTGAATCAAAAAATATGGTTCCGCTGATTGCGGTTGGCGAGGTGTAGAACCCCCACGCGGTAAGCTGTGGTGTTTTGTTCATATAAAAAAGTAAAGCTTTCTTATCACTTACATAGAAAAGATCGTAGTCATCTGTTTCAGCAACATTGAACACACAATTGGAAGAGCCCATCTTGACTTGACTCGTAATGGTGACGACGTTGTTAACAATGGTTAGTGTCACTGCCTTGCCTTGTTCTGTTGTGCCCGTGTAGGTACCGTCAACATTTATTTCGTTGAACGAACCGTATAACGAAAAGTCAATACTGGAATTCAATGTGAGCTGGCAGCTTGATGTTCCGAATGATGAACATGCGTTATTGGAACCCCAACCAGTGAATGTATACAGGGGACTGAGCGTCGATGCTGTTAACGTCAGCTGAGCTCCGGGAGAAAAATCAGCGTTGCATCGATACTCATTTTCCTCACAAATACGAATGCCTGTATTTGTATCGATGACACCCATGGAACCTAATTTAGAGATGTCAATTCTCACTTTATAGTTATCTGGGCGGCCCGAGGTCAGCTTTGCAGTCCAACTTAGTTCGGGCAGATTTGAACTCGAATCCACGGCGCTTATCGCGCCTGAAGCTGAATCATCAGATAGAAATGTTCCCTTAAGGTGAACCGATTCGAGATATCCATCAAATTTCCCTGTGCTCGGATCGATCGGGATACCTAATTTATAACTCTGCGCTGTGAAGCTGGTGTTCATGTTTTGGGCGGCAGCAGAGTTGAGCCATGAGTTAGAAAACCCGTCAATGAAGCCGTTATTCACTGTAAATCGAAAATCGCCGCCTGAAGAGTTCTTTCCCGTCCAACTTCCCGCCAAGTTGCCCGGATTTCCGGTGTAAGGATTCTGCTGTGATGGGTGCGTTCCCCCGCCCGAGCTGGTGTTGTTGCTTGATTTTTTCTTGCAGCCGATTTGACCGGCGCCCAATGTCAGTAGGGTGAGAAGCATGAGCGCGTGGATGGCGGATGTGCGTGTCGTATTCATTTTAATCTCCTGGTTAAGACATTCATCATAAATTGGTCATGCGGGAGAAATTCCAGATACCCTGAACGTGGACCGGTTGATCAATCGACCGTCCAGGGATGTTTCGAGTGTCCAGTCCCCGTTAAAATCATTCGCAGAGTCCTTGCTTTCAAGCGCGGAGAATCCCTGGCCGATGGTGGGTTCGTTATTAAAGCGAATCCAGAAATACGCCGCCCGACCGCCCAACCCACCCAATTGAATCGGCACGCGCGTGTATTCCTGCGGGCGGCCTTGGGGCGTGATCCAACGTCCCTCCAGCAGATGTTCTCCTTTGAGCGTTGTTCCAAAATCGATGTGAGCGTAAATGGTGGCTGGCGAATGAAAGAGCGAAATAAAATCAGCAGGTTCGGCGGAAGCTGAAAAACGGACAATGGCTGGAGACGGGGCGCTGACGTCAATGTCAATGGAGGGTGAATTTATTGCCGCAGGCCCCCCCACCCCGGTTAAATGCGCGCGGGCCCAAATACACAACGTAAGAACACTGACCAACAACGTGCTTCCGACGGTAATTTGGCTGAAATGAGATCGAAATGTTTTCATAACGGCCAACATTATCGACGATAGAACATCAATTTCGTGTAAAGGGAACGTAAATTTTTTGTAAGGATTTTTTGTGTGTTCCAGAACACCAGAACAGGAACATGTTCCGGAACATGTGGGATGAAGCAGAGGTGAAGCGGGGAGGCGCGAAAACGCGCTGATTTGGGGGGGGTATTTCAGGGGATTATCGCCGATTCTCCTCCTTATGTCATTTCGCTCATATTAGACTCCATTTCTGAACTGCGGGCCCTTTATTTTGTTTCATCAACCAATCATAGAGGGGTTTGGGAACTCCACCGTATTTTTGACTTATCAACTCCCCAACAATGATTCTGATGTCTACTTTTTCCGAATCAGTCATCGATTTATTGATCATCACTGGATCTTCGCGCCGAGTTTGTTGATAGTAATACCAATAAGAAGCGCCCAAATTATCATTTGAATCCATGTGAATTGTGTTTGCCACAACGATCACATGCTTCAAATGAGAATCGAATGACATCTGTTGCAATACCTGTGTTCCATTGGGACCGTCACCCAATTCCAGATCCATAATTACGACTTGCGGTTCGAATTCTTTCATCTTGGCTACAGCGTCCTTGCCATTGTTTATCACTTGGGTCTCAAAACCAACCGATTGAAATGACAAGGCCAGAATATCCGCCACATCAGGGTCATCTTCAACAATCGACACCTTGAACGTCATTGGACTCATACCATCACCTCCATTCCCTTTAGAACCTAATTTGTGGCTTTGACAGGCAATTCGAGTACAAAGCGTACCCCCTTATCTTTGCCAACACTTTCAGCCCAAATTTTACCGCGATGCAAATCCATAATTCTCCTGGAGTTTGCCAATCCAAATCCCATCATTCCGGATTCCTTACTGTCAAGTTGGACACCCTCCAAAAAAATACGCTCCAAATTTTCAGGACTGATTCCAGGCCCATCGTTTTCATAGATAATTCGAAACATGCCGCTTAAACTCTGCCCACCAATTGAAATATGTCCGCCCGTTTCGACGTAACGCAATGAATTGCTGATCAACCCATCGAAAACAGTTCCCAGATCCCCCCGATGCCCGGGAAGTGTGACGTCGCTCGGAAATTTTATATCAATGGCCACGTTGATACCCCGGTTATCCAGGTTAACCTTAAAATCCTTGATGGATCTTCTAACAATTTCCTCGATGTTTATCGGTTCCAATTGGTATTGATTTCGCAGTGTGTCACCCATAATTCGGGCGCCTTGAGCCAAAAAGTGAAGAAATTCCTTCAACTTTTTTAAGGGCCTTTTCATTTTGTCATAAACTGCAGACCTCACAGGATCATCAGCAATGCTGGGGTCGTTATTCACAAGAACTTCGAAACCTTGTGATAATGGTTTCAGGGTTTGATTTAAATCATGAGCCCACTTTTTTATCTCTGAAGAATAATTCGCCATTGTTAAGCCATGCTTTAAAGCGATGGACGCTTCTTTTGCGACATTCTCAATTTCCTCAACTTCATTAAGAAAATAGGCCCTATGATCTGATTTCTCTCCGAGAAAGATAAGACCCACAACCTTTTCAAGAACGACTAAAGGCGCGCAAACCTCTCCTTTGTAGGCTTCAAATGTTTTTCTTATTTCCTCGAAATTTCCGCCAGGAAATGATCTCGCGCCTTCACTTTTAACGAGCACTCGCTGATTTTTGTCCAGGTATTCGATGAGCGGATCGGAAGTTTGAATCGCTTCAAAACGTGTTTTTATGTTTCCTGCCCCGGCCACCATTTCAAAGAGGTTTTTTTCGGTGTTCACAACAAAAAACGAAGAACTCTCGGTCGTTGGCATCAGATCAAGCATTAATTCGGTGATGGTTGCTCCCAAATGGGCGATATTCGGGCCAACACCCTGAATCCGGTCAGAAATTGTTTTTACCCTTTGCGCCTGTTTCGAATTAATCAAACCTCGCCTACTTAGCTCGGCCACAATCCAGTTATTTAATCGCCTCTGCCCTATCGGCAATAACAGTGAAAGCAGGAAGACAAGGAAACCAAGGCGCAGATCTCCAGCGGCAACCACGACGACAAACGACATAAGAAATGCCAGCGAACCGGCCGACAAAAAATATCGCGCGGTTTCCCTTATGAACACGCGAAGATCCATTAACCGGTATCGGACAATCGCATAGGAGAAAGACCCAATCATTAACAATGTCCCAACCGGTCCATATTTATTGAGTTGCGTCACACCAATTATTGGCAGAAAAATGCTTACCAACAATCCCAGGGAAATGCTGGAAATAGCCCCAAACAAAACATACGAGAGCTGAGCCCGAAATAATCCTTTGGCTTGGGCTCGTTTTTTGACGAAAACAAAAATCCCATACCCCATGAACAGCGCGTAGTAAGTGAAATAGAGATTAAATACCCACCCGCCTTTCCAAACAATTCCGCCCCTGGTGATAAAAGCCTCTCTGATCATGTCTGGCGAAAACACGTTCACCAATAGGAACGCCACAACCGAGATATGGAGAATAAAAATCGGCCACTTGAGGACGTAGGAGTCGTCTTCAAAGACGTTTGCAAACCAACTGAACGTCCACGGAAGAAAAATGGCTCCAACCATAATCATGCGTGTCCAAAATAGAGCCAGTTCATTGCTCGTCACCGTGAGCGCGATTGCGTGTGATGCCGTCCATACAGACAAGCAAAGACAAATGTAAAAAAAGACGGTGCTTGTCTTTTTTTGGGGGCCCTTCTTGAGCGTGAACAGTCCAAAGCCCAAATTCAGGAGGGTAACGAGAAAAATCAATACACTGACCCCCGTAATATTCATGACAACAATGCCTCAGCATTCTTACTTAAAATTCTTGCGAGCACAGTTTCGCAATCATTTTTATTTCCCGAACAATACTTGGTCACTGCCTCTCGAACAAATTTCAGTGAATACCGCATCGTCCCATACGGCCAATCTGAGCCGTATATCACTCGCTCTGGGCCAAGAATTTCCAACGCGTGCAATATAACGTCTGGGCTAACCCCGCTCGTATCAACCATAATATTTGGCATTTGCAAAACTTTCTCCACGAAATCATCGTCTGTACGAAAATAACTTCCGACGTGGGCTACAATCACCTTTAAGGAAGGGAAGGGTTTTAGAGCTGCAATCAGGGTTTCCGAAACAGAAAAGCGGCGCTCATCCCCATAGACGATAGGAGTGATGCCCCCATGGACAAGAACAAACATCTTTTCCTTTTCTGCAGTATCAAAAAGGGCCTGGGCTTTTTCTGAATGCGGATGTACGCCTTGAAGATTCGGATGGAATTTAATTCCTGGGCAATGCCTCAATTTTGATTGAGTTCGGATCGCCTCCTGAATTTGCTGCACCGTAAATTTAGCGAAATTAACGGACATCAATCCAACCAGCTGATCCGGATACCTTTGACATTCAGAAGCCACCTCGCTGGTGGAGACAAATGGTTCGATGGGAGAAATAACCGCTTTGGCCACGCCATTACTTTTTATTTCAGCGATGAGATTCGAGGAATTACCGAAGGATGCTGAGGTGACAGCCGATGATATCAGTGGGGATTTCGGGAAAAAAGGTGATCCGATGACCTGCGTGAGGATCTTGTTATGCGAAGTCTTCTCCAAAAGATTGGGCGTAACAAATCCTAACCGACTCGGAACCGCTTTTCTTGGATAACAACCGCTGCACACATCTCCGAGATGCGTGTGAAAATCAATTATCTGATGGTCTTTTTCCAAAACATTCAAAATCTGTAAGTGGCATTCAAGGCCAGCGAATGGGAAAAAGACTCATACTTTCCGTCCACATCCGATAAGGGCGCTCCAACATTATTTGAAACGTTCCTCGATTTGAAGAAATTAGCCAAATACGCCAGATCCAAGGAGACACGGCCAACCGTATAGCCCGTACCAATCGACAGTCCATGCAAATCAGAATCCGGAACCGAAGGTTCGTACGTCTCATTCGGAACCGGCGAGTCCATATATAAGTATCCGCCACGCAAGGCCCATTGCTCATTCAGTTTATATTGGGTGCCAATCGCCAAACTTAACACGTCCTTCCACTTCCTAGACTGCGGGTTTCCAGAGTTTAAAATTGCGAGCCGGGTGGGATCCGTTTCTTGTGTGTAGGTAACACGTTGCTCTTTAAAGGTCGACCATCCTGTCCATTCGATATCAGTTTCAACAGTCAATTTCTCGCTGAAATTAATTGAGTACCCCAACGTTGTTGAATCGGGATATTTCAGCACCGATTCACCGGCAGTTGAATAAGTACTGCCTCCAAATACGGTCGCCATACTTCCACTCATATTGGAAAGTTTTGCAGTTCCGTCAACAGTCATGCTAATTCGACTTCGGTAAGCCAGTCCCAATCGATGGTTTGGAAAGGGGTTAAACATGAGACCGAGATTATATCCCCAGCCATCGCCATCTCCCTCTTGCTGAAAGCTACCATCGGGAGTTGTTGGATCGATTGTGAATGGAGGCAACGTCGTATTCACCGCAAAAACGTTGACTTGCCGCTGGAGATCCGCATCAGATCGCATATAGTCGGCGCCAATGGCCGCCGATATTTTCTCATTGAATCGATACGAAACGTTTGGGTTGACGTGCAAAGTCTTTAATTCAGATTTGGTTGCCACATACTTGGAGAATCCGGTCTTGCTCCACTCTGTTGCGAGTCCAAAAGGAGAAGTCATCCCCAATCCCCATGAAAATTTTGTGTTTTTGACTTCTCCTCCCAGAAATAAGTTGGGGACAAAAAAGGAATTGTCCTTCGCGTCCTCTTTGGCGCCGCTGGTACTGGTATGCGAATATTCTGGAGCTAACAGATCGAATCCCCCGCTCAGATGGATTCCACTCAAATGGCTCAATCCTGCGGGGTTGAAAAAGTTTGTTGATATGTCCTCCGCGCGTGCGGCCACCGCATTCGCTTGGCCCAATGAGTATGCGCCAATCGCCTGATTTCCCAGTCCTCTAGATCCAACAGCGAAAACATGCGATTGCGATAGCATGAGTAATGCCGCAAAAAGACTCAATATTTTTCGTGCTCTGATCATCATTACCCCCTTAAATAATTCCTTCTTGTCGTCCCAATTTCGCTAACTCTTCAGCGACAAAATCCAATTGTGCTTTGGTGTGTTGCGCCATTACCATACATCGAAGAATCGATTGGCCTGGCGCAACCGCTGGCCACCTTATCGCGGGAATAAAAATGCCTTTGTCAAAGAGCCGGTCAGCGATCCGAATGGCTTTTTCATCCGGACCAATGAAAATAGGCGTAATATGGGTTTGTGATCCCAACGTATCGAACCCTTTCTTCGCAACTGCCTGTCGGAAATATCTCGCGTTCTCCCAAAAAATTTCCCGAATGCTTGGCTCGTTCTCAATGAGATTTAGGGATTCCAAAACACCGCCAACAGTCGCTGGTGGAAGTGCTGAACTGAAAATATACGTATTGGTTTGGAGCCTTAAGAATTCACATAAATCGGCCTTTGCAACCAAGAACCCCCCAGCGGCGCCAAAAGCCTTACTGAACGTTCCCAAAACAATATCGACACTCTTGATGCCCCAATGCTCAATGGATCCGCGCCCTCTTTTCCCCAAATGGCCGATCGCGTGAGCATCATCCAAATAGACCAAAGCTTTATATTTTTTCGCTAATGAAACGACCTCAGGAAGTGGCGCCAAATCGCCACGCATGCTGAATACGCCTTCCGTAATAATAATTTTTCTGCTGGTATGCGTTGTGCGCAGCTGTTCTTCCAGATGCGACATATTAAGATGGTCATAAGTTCGAATGACGGCCGAATTTTTAACCGCGGCCAGCTGACAACCATGAATGATGCTTTTATGGTTTTCGTGGTCAGTGAAAATACCGACAATGTTTTCCTTTCCAGGCAACCGATTGAGGTCATAGGTATTGGTCAGCGCTTCTATAACACCCAAATTCCCCATATAGCCTGTCATCAATACAATCGCTTCTTCATATCCCATAAAAGAAGCCAATTTCTGTTCCAATTTTTTTTGAATAGATAGATTTCCAGAAACGAGCCGAGACCCTCCGCATCCAGTTCCGAAAATTTCCAAAGATTCTCTTGCGGCCTTAACCACGCGCGGGTCCACACTCATTCCCAGACTGTTATTTGAACAGAGTTGAATTATTTCCCTGCCGTCGATTTTCACGACTGGGCAAGGAGCGCTTTCGGGGGTGCGCGGTTCGTAATAAGCCTTTTTCTCCTTTGCTTGAGAAATAAAGCTTTGGTAGTAGTCGTAGCGTCGTCTATTTATTCCCAATTTCCGAGAATGGCGCGACGAGAGATTTGAATCGAGGAAACTGACAAGCGTTTGCATCTGATGGAGATTGGTTTGATCAAATTTGACGCCATATTGGTGAGCGAGCTGAGTGGAAGGCTGCTTATCCTGCCCAAAACCATTGAAGAATGGGATGATTGATTCTCCCCAAACAACAGTTCCCCCTAGGTGTTCAACAACTCCAAATTTTTCAAGATCCAGATTGACGTGAACTTTATGCCCATTCTCCAACCTAATGTTGGTTTGAAACTTGATTCCACCGAGTCCAATGTCAATGATTTCACCATTGTTGGTTTCGCGAGCCTGAACCCTCGTGCTGTCAATTGGCACCACCTTGATTGCCGTATTGTGGAGCAAACGACAGTTAAGCCTACGATCTGCGCCTGTAGACTCCGTCCTTTGTGGTTGTTCATTCTTTTCAGTCGTCGGTTCCATGAGGGGGTAAAATCAACTTGCCAATTGACTACTGGCGAAACGCTCCTTTCTGATGACCTCTCATTCCAATACCAAAGGGCAGTCAGGAAATTTTCGTCGAATTAATTTTTGGGTTACTGGCCGCGGCTTTGCGCCACGCGTCCATTTCAACATCGTTCCATATTGGATCCCAGTTTTCTGAGCAAATTTCTCGTAGCTGAGTCTTTCCATTTTTAGCCACCGCTTAAAAACATCGCCATCATTTTTTCTCACGTATCACACTCCGTATAAATACTAGGATTTATGATACTACTACTCCGTTCCAGAAAAACCCACTGAATTTTTTCTATTTGACACCTCGCTCTTTCTGCTTCAGTTTCGCCAATAATTCTTTATCGCGCGTCGCAGGGCCCTGTGAGGGATTCAATGGCCATATTTTGAATTTGGCTTAAACCAGGGTTTGGATCGGGGTCCGGAGCCCAAATCAGCGGAAGGTGACCGATGCAGAACTCTTCCCACCGGAAGCTTGTATTTTTTCTATCGCCTTCCTCGCCTTGTCGCGGACATAACTCTCGGGATCCTGCTCCGCTATTTTCTTCAGCGCTGGAAGTGTTTCAGGTTTTTCGGGGAAGTGTTCCAGCAATTCCACCACCCAAGAGGTATGGGAACCGTTTTTTGCCATGTTCAGAATCTCCGGGTAAATTGGATCGTGATGCGCCTGTGAGAGAGCATATAGTGCATTCAAGTAATCAGAGCCTTGGCTTTGGCCAATTCTCACAATTTGATTCAACGCATCAATGGCTTTTTCATCCTGCCAAAACCCCAGGCTTTGAATAGCTCCGCTTCTGATGGTTTTATTTTTTGATTTCGTCAGTTCGATTAATATTGGGATGGCTCTATTTTCTTTCCTCTCTCTCAGTATAAACTCGGCAATATCCACCTGTGCATACACCTTGCTTTTTAACTTGCGCAGTAAGTAAGCACTCGATTTTTTCCTAAATGCCGATTCTGTCTGCTCTGTCAATTTAGGATTGACAAAATCTTTAAACATCCACCAACCCATTTGGATTGGATAGGATGTGATGGTTAAATAAGTTACAACCGCAACACCAAAAGCGATTATGAGTAATCTTTTTTTCACTGATATTTCCCTCTTCGGATTTCGTTGATTAAATCCGGCAATGAGACCCGGCAAACACTGATCTTTCCATTGATTTCCACGTCATATTTTCGATCATTTGCCAACCCTTCATACATGCCGCTGTGTCCCAATCCTCTCCTGCTACGATCACTCAGTTTATATCCTTCCTTTAAGAATATATGTGTTCCCGTCTCTGTCACCGGTTCGTAGTCGTGCCAGAATCGAGGTAGAGTGCCGATGACCTGAGAACCTCGGCCGGTTCCCATCGCGACGAGCATCGATACCGCAGTTGCGAAAACACTATGGGACAAAACGCCAACGTCGGCTTTGTGCGGAAAATCGTACTTGGAATTAACGGTTATCACTTGGGATGGCGGCACTCCTCCCGCTTTCATGTATATGGCGTATCGACTCGGTGCCATGCGGGGCGAAAGAACGAGGTAGAACACTTCGGATTTGTCCCGATGTGTCAACGGCATCGACTTTGCGCCCGCCTCCGTTCCCGCGCTATGAAGAATGACCAAGGTCTGGTTCGACTTAAGGTCCAGATTTGAGGCGATTGCCTTCAACTGTTCCTTGCTGAGCCCTTCGCTATTGACCCCTGGCACCTCAATCAAATTAAACATTTTGCTGTCAATGAGCCTCGCGAGTTTGGGGGCTGCAACATCCGCAGCTTTTGTCCAACGAATATTTCCGAAGACGACACCGGTTATGACATCGGCTGTGGCTTGAATGGGTTTAGGCTTGACAACGTTTATCCAATCCAGTTTCATGTCGACCTTGGCGATACCGTCCTGATAATGAGAAACATTGGCCTCACCTGGTTTAGCTCCTATAAAATTCTTTACAGTGTCACCGGCCAGCAGCACGAGATCCTTAGACGTTTCAAGCCGATCTCGCATTCCACTCCCCATGCTTTGTGCCACGTCAACGGTTTTTCGGCTCACATCTATCGCCACGTCAACAATCTTTTCAACAGTTGATTCGGATTTTGACATGATCGCATTTGTTACCGTTTCTCCAAAAATTACAGCTCCTTCGACGATGTTCAAAGCCCTTTCTTCGATATAATTCGCCACTTTTGGCAGTCGATTGGCCAATGAGCTCATTGTCGGCGATTCGCCGGAAGATGTCCCGTTTGGCGCGGTTACACCTCGCGCTGCGTCGGCGGAAGAATGGATTCCAAAACCCAATGAACCCGCCAAAAATATCGCGCCAAGAACTCCGGGGGCGGTCAGGCTCCGCGTCAATAAGGTGGACCGTGGTGAAGCGAAGGTCGGCTTTGCTTGACCGAAGGCTTTCTCAATAAGGGTGTTGGCCTCTTTTAATAAAGCATTTTTCTCTTTTTGGTCAAGCGCGGCCGCTTTTCGATCAGATGGATCTCTTAATAACGACCTTGCGCTGAGCGGTTTCTCTAGATCTGAGGCTTTGTCCAATGGTGTGAGAAAACGGCTTGCGCGATCGATCCGTTCGATTCCTATTTTCGCCCTGGCTCGGATTTTATCGACTCTTCCCATCGCGCGATCAATTCGTCGTACTTCTGCTCGAGTTGCTTCGATTTTTGGATCGATTCGTTGTACCTCTGTCCCAGATCGTTGTACCTCTGTCCCAGATCGTTGTACTTCTGTCCCAGATCGTCGTACTTCTTTCCCAGATTTTTGTTGCGACTCTGTAAGTCCGCGAATTTCGCGTCGAGCTCCTTTAGCTTCTTCGAGTAAAAGGCTTTGAGCTGTTCCTTTGACCAACTGTTGACCAGCTCCTCCGTTAGCTCCTCCGAGTTGTTTGGGAGCGTTGTTGGCTCGGATGCGCCGAAGCGCAGCCACTTCTTGATCCAGTTTCCGTTCAAGTGATAAATCCTCCTTCGCATTGACATTTTTTGTCTCTGCGTTCATTTTTTCTTTGAAAATTATTTCCGACTGTTGTTTGGCGCCGCTTCTGCGCGATTGCAATTCCTGTTTGAATTGATCGGCCCGGTCCAATGTCGAGCGGTAATCCTTCGCTTGGATCCCCAATTTTTTGAGTCCGGCTTGCGCCATTTTTTCCGAACCTTTGGCGCTAAGCAGCCAGGCAAACCCCGCCAATCGCTGATTCAAAATAGTTTCAGATTCCTTGTCCCATCCGGCTCTATGGCTCAAACCCTGGCTGGCGGCCTCGCTTCCCCAGTCGATGCCTTCCCCCGCCGCCAACAAAATAAGCGAACGCATTCCCCACGCCACAACCTTTTTCGGACCTTCCAACCCGAGGGAAGCAAAGGCCGCCGCCGTGCCCGTTTTTCCAGCCCACTCGCTGGCAATTTCCTGTGTCTTATCACTCCATCCCAGGCGGGGTCCCGCCGTTTTCACACCTTCGTCTAAGACAACAGGAAGAGCCTGAACACCTTTGATGACGGGCATCAGGAGCGCCATTGCTTCCAAGGCTTCTCCCGACATCAACGTTCCCCATCCCGCCAAATGGCCTTTCCAACCGCCGCTTGATTTCTCCATCACGCGCAGCGTTTCATCCACCGGACCCAAAGGGTTCACCGCCGCCATCAGGCTTGTATACATAGAGGCGTCGCGCTGCTTTGCCTCCTCGCGCACGTTGGTTGTATACCATACCAGAGAATCCAAGGCCGATTTCCGTTCTTGGCCGATACTTAAAATGTCCTCATTTCTCGCCAGTTGCATCCGTTCCGGCGTTTGGTTTAGTTGGCTTCTCATCCCCTTCAAGAGAAGTCCCCCGCCCGAGGCCGGCAAAAGACCTTTCCGGCCCTTGTCCAACAAGGACCGTATCAATTGCGACTCGGCCTGAAGCGATTTCCCCAGCGCCTCGCGCCCCTTCCCTTCCATCCGCGCCCTGAGTATTTGCGCGAGGCCTTCTCTCACTTCTCTATTCGCTTGCACCCGTTTCAGAAGTGTGTTTTGCATCTCATTCGCGGCCTTATGGAAGGTGCGCCGCGCCCCTTCATGGGCCCCAAAGGCCACCTCCGCTTTCCCCAACTCTTTGGCCTCAAGCGCGGAGGCCACTTCTTCCGCGCTCCGCTGCATCACCTTCCAGCTCGAAAGAATATGTTGGAGGCCCGCGACACGGCCGAAAGAAGCAATTATTTTATTCGATTCCGCTTCATCGAACCCCAGGCGTTGAAGCATGGGGCCCATCGACTTCGCCGATTTTTCAACGGCGTTGACACCCGATTTTAAGGACACCAGCGTTTGGGCGGTTTGGGGAATTGATTTTTGAGCGTCTTGAAAAGCCGCGGAGAGTTTCAACAATCTTCCTTCCTCCGCTCGGGCGGGGTCTGAAGACAAGCTCATTCTCAATTCCTCTATCACACCAGGCCGAGGAGCGGAGACTCTCGTTGGCGAGGAGGGCCGGCCAAACCCCAGTTTGGCGAGGATTGTTTGGAAGGGTTTGACGAAAATGGAGAGAAGTCCGCCCATAATTGCCCCGGCCTTCGCGAAAAACCCTACGGCGCCGCCGGAATCTCTTCCACGTACTCTGGGTTGAATTTCGGGACCGGGTTCTCGTTGTCGTAGGTTGTGAGATAGGATGGACCGACTATTTTCCCTACCCAAGTCAGATCCGGAGACTGAGTGATTTTCACGTAAAGACGGGTAAACGGTCCTGCTGATCCCCCCTCCGATTTCACTTGAATCACTTCGAATTGTGTTTCTGGCGGTAATATTCCTCGAATAATTTTGTCCTGATAAGTGATTGGAAATGGTGGTTTTATTTTTTCCCGAGAGGGAAACTCCCAGTTGATTTTCTCTAATAACAGCTTTCTCCTGTTGTCGTGAAAGCTGAAAGCCACCAACTCGATCTTCGTCTTGAATTCTTTCCCGATCAGTTGGTTGTAGGGTGGTTGTTGGCTCAAGTCTTCGTTCACCCGTGAGCATCCGATCAAAAGAAGCACCATGGTTGTTATCCGTAAAATTCTTCTCAATTCCATTTAATTCCTCCATTCGTCGTTGACGAAAATCCAAAGCCTTTTCCTGGGCCCATGTTTCCATGTCATCGGAATAAAAAATTTGAAATCCGTGTTTGTTCCCTTTTTCAGTTACATCAATCTCGGCCCAAGTTGTTTGCCCATCGCCCCCTTCCACGCGGTCTTGAAACATACGGCTAAAGCGATTTTCAACCACCAGATTTAATGGATTGATGAGGTTCCCAGTGGCGGGAACCGGGTCACCCTTGTTCCATACATTCCGCGCACTCGCCAAGCCCCATACCTTGGCATCCACAAAGAATTGGCCGCCGGCGCCATAATAATGGATTTTGCCTCGTTCTTCGGGTGTCAACAATTCCAGTGCCATGGTGGTGATGGCTGTTCCCTGACTGTGGGCCACCACATACACCTCCCCTTTCTCTTCTATCCCTTGGCGGACGGCGGACACCAGACTCAGAACGGGTTTGTCATAGGCGCCGAGTTCATGCAGGAATACTTGGATGGCGTCACCGAATCCAAGTAAATGAGTCCCATTTGTAATATAGGAGGCTTTCTCAATCTCGAATCCATTCATCATTGCTTGACGCATGGATTTCGCATCTTCTTTGTCGTTCTTAACCCCATTTACACTGATAGCCGCTACCTTATGAGGATTTGAGTCAAAAGGAAACTTTCCGTCTTCGGTATATTCCTGTTTATCCAGGACATCTCCGCTCACCAGAGTCGAGATTCCACCCAAAATAGCCCCTTTGAGTTGCCAGGCGGCCTTGGTTGCTAAATCAAAGGCGGGGCCAATGAAGGGAAGTTGCGTTATGAGCTTCATGGTGCGGGTGATAAGGGTTCCCGTCAGTTTGAACGGGGCGGCCAGAACGAGGCCCAGGGTTTCTTTTAGGCCGCGGGGTTTGGCGGCGGTGGTGGCGGCGTCCTCTTTCACTCCCAGGATCCCGCTAAAAAGCCCCTTGAGGAAGTCTTGAGCGCGGCCGGCCAGGGAGGTGGTTTGGTCGCGGGTGAGCCCCTTCTCCATTTCGTTGAAGGGAGCGTTTGAACCGCTTCCGGGTTTGGCGAAAAACCCTACGGTGCCGCCGGAATCTCCTCCACGTACTCTGGGTTGAACTTCGGGACCGGGTTCTCGTTGTCGTAGGTTGTCAGAAGTGAAAAGTCCATGACTTGGTTGATCCACTGGGGATCGCTCGATTTCAATACTTCCAGATTTAGGCGCGTGAAACTCATTCCGCTGGAGCCCTCTTGGGTCACTTTGAGCACCTTGAGATCCGTCTCTACCGGTAGGATGCCCCATATAATTTTGTCCTGGTAGTTGAATGGAAACGGAGGTTTGATCTTCTCTAAAGCCGGAAATCTTTTCCCCAATTTGTCCACCAGTATTTTTTTGGTTTTTCCCTTTAAGCTGAAGACTACCAGTTCTATTTTGGTCCTGAATCTGTGCCCGATTAGTTGATTGTAAGGCGGCTGTTGGCTCAAGTCCTCGTTCACCCGTGAGCAACCGATCAGAAAAAGACCCAGGGATGTTATCCATAAAATTCTTCTTAACTTCATTTAACTCCTCCATTTTTCGTTGGCGAAAGTCCAACGCCTTTTCCTGCGACCATGCTTTCATGTCCGCTGAATAAAATTTCGTGAATTCGTGTTTGTTGCCGTTTTCACCAATATTAATTTCCGCCCAACTGGTTTGCCCATCGCTTCCCGCCACTCGGTCTTTGAACATGCGGCTGAAGCGTTTCTCTACCACCAAGTTTAACGGATTGATCAGGTTGCCGGTGGCGGGAACCGGGTCCCCCTTGTTCCAAACGTTCCTGGCGCTGGCCAGGCCCCATACTTGAGCATCCACAAAGAATTGACCGCCGGCGCCGTAATAATGGATCTTGCTTCGTTCTTTGGCAGTTAACAATTCCAGCGCCATGGTGGTGATGGCTGTGCCTTGGCTATGGGCCACCACATACACCTCGCCTTTCTCTTCTATCCCCTGGCGGAGGGCCGACACCAAATTCAGAACGGGTTTGTCATAGGCGCCGAGTTCATGTAGGAGAACCTGGGTTGCATCGCCTAGGCCTAGAAAGTGTGTGCCATTCGATATCTTCACAGTATCGGTTACATTAAAACCTTCCGTGACCAATTTTTGGAGCAAAATTGAATCATCCGGATCGTTCTTAACCCCATTCACACTAATCGCCGCCACATGAAGGAGATTTGAGTCAAACGGAAATTTTCCATCCTCTGTGAGTTCCTGTTTATCCATGACATCCCCACTCACCAAGGTCGACATTCCCCCCAGAATGGCCCCTTTGAGTTGCCAGGCGGCTTTGGTCGCGAAATCAAATGCGGGGCCGATGAAGGGCAGTTGAATCATGAGTTTGAGTGTGCGAGTGATGACCGCCCCCACCAGCTTAAACGGGGCGGCGACGGCGAGGGCCAGGGATTCTTTGAGGCCGCGAGGTTTGGAGGGTGAGAGGGTTTTATCGAGGGAGGCGGTGGCGGCGGTTTGCTTGGCGGATTGCGCGTTAACTTCTTGTTTGACCTGGGACTGGACTTGGGTGAGTTCCTTGAGCGCCACCGCGGGGCCGTTCTTGCCGGGGAGGGGTTGAACCGCGGGAGCGGCCTGGGCTGCGGGAGAAACAAGCATTCCCGCTCCGGCCAAAACCGCAGCTGAAGCCGCGGCTTTTTTTGCGGTGGAATTAATTGATGTTGGCGTCGGGGAATTTCTGTTTGGCGTCTTCGCGAGAGATTTTTGTGAGGATATAGAGATCTCCTTTCCCGCCCTTTCTGGCGGAATCGAGCCATAGTTGCCCGCAGCGGGAGCATCTTTGTAAGTAGTCTCCAAATGGGACGCTCCCAATTTTTCTGATGTATTGGTGAAGGTCCTCCCATTGTTTTTGCTCGTCTCGATTCCTTTTCTCATCTCCTTCGAAACGACCGAGTATGTCCCATCTTTGTTGGCAGCAATTTTCCATTCTGTCCTCACCCCCTTGAAATCAACCGAATAGATACTCTCTATTTCAAAACCTTCCTTCCTCAACTGTCTTATATCCCCATTGGGAATTACCCATTCACGAGCGCCGCCAGCTGTTATGCCGGTGCCGATGTTGCCATAGCCGCGCAGGCGTGGATTGACTGGCGTCGCTACGCCCGAGATATCTGTCTTCCTAAATACAACGACGGTATTACCCGTCGTCCTTTTGACCGTTCCTTCGAAATTCTCGAAAAGACTTAACCGATCAGCAAACCCCGAGGGCGTTTTGACGTCCTTAATATCATCGAATGCCGTCACAAACACTTCATTATTGCCTCGTGCAAAGTCACCATTTCCCTTAATAAATTCTTCAACGCTTTCTGCGCGAGAAATTCTCGCAAACAATCCGTTTTTGGGCATAGCGTTTGCGATCTCATTGCCGTGTTTGAGTAATTGCTCGCCAATCTTTTCTCCTGCCTCAACGATCTCGTCTCCGCGTTTAACAAGTTCCGTCGCGGCGTCCACACCCTTGAGCGATCTCGCGAGCGATTTCCCGCCAATTTTGAGGCCATCGCCCACAAATGGAATGAGGCCGATCAGCGAAAACGCCATTCCCAGATTGCTTCCTTTCTCTCGGTTGGCCTCAAAGTCGCGCACGTCTGCTGCCCAGCCTGGAGGGGTTAATCCAAACCCGATTTGCCCCGCCGTATGTTTCCAGGTTCGATCTTCATCGTTGAGGAAGTCTCCCTTCGCCACTCCTTCACCGAACTGCCGCGCATCAGCTTGGACGGCGAGACGCAATTCATAACGCGCCAAATCGGATTCTTCCGCACGAGCAAGTTGGATGCGATCTTGGACCGACTTTTGCTCAAGGCCGGCACGGAAATGCCCGCTGATGGATTTGTGTAGGTTTGATGGGAGGACGCCCTTGTTAATCAACCTCTCCAAACTCTTCAACAAACCCGATTCAGCTTTGATGGATTCGGACAGTTTTTCTGTCGGACGTCCCGAGGCGCGGGCTCTCAATACGTTTGTCAATCCAGACCAGAGTTCACTGACGCCTTGCCCCCTTCCCTCCAAGGAATTGAGAGACGCCGAGGCTGCTATTGTGAACTGTTTATCGAGCGCGTCGAATTCATAAAGGCCCATCTCTGATTTCGTGAGGTCTTCGTCCTTGAGCGCTTGGCCGATGGCTTCCACCTTTTTCTCCAGCAAAGAAAGGCGGAGAGCGGGAGCTTTGACCTCAGGAGTGGTACTCAGAGAAACCAGCGCAGCTTTCGCCTGGTCGTCGGAAAATCCAAGATCCTTTAATGTCTTTTCCATTTTCCCGATTGAGTTTCTCAGTTCAGCCGCCTGTGCTTTTATCTGCGCCAAGGCCTGCCGATGGCCAATCATATTTTGCTGACCTCTCTTCAACCATCCTTCCAACTTTAGTTTCGCTTTAGAGAAACCCGATCCATCTTGTGCCGGAACAGCATCCGCAGAGGCCTGATCTCGCGGTTCAAATGACTTCGCCAAATATTCTTTGAAGTTGAACGGCTTAAATAAATCAGTCAATCGGTTTCCAACGGATTCTTTCACTCCCAGGATCCCGCTAAAAAGCCCCTTGAGGAAGTCTTGAGCGCGGCCGGCCAGGGAGGTGGTTTGGTCGCGGGTGAGCCCCTTCTCCATTTCGTTGAAGGGAGCGTTTGAACCGCTTCCGGGTTTGGCAAACCCCACTTTGTATCCAACGGCCGCCCCCAAGCTTCCACCGATTATATTCGTGAGCATTCCACTCGATTGTTGCAGGGCGGCCATGAGCCAAGTGGTTTCCTCCCCTGGTTTCCGGTTGTTCTTTTCGATGGCCAAAAGGCCCAGCTTCACGCCCGCCATGGTCGCGGCGATGTTGAGGTTTTGCAAGTTGAATGGTTGGCCGATGTTCTTGAGCAAAGGAGTGTCGCCTTTTGACGTGGCTTTAAACTGAGGCGAGAGATAATTGAGGACCACCAACCAGGCCGCGGCCGTTTCCTGGCCGTGTTGGCTGCCGATTTTCTCTCCGGCCTTCAGGATTGAAAACCCAACGGCTGTTTTGGCGGCGATCTCCGCGACCTTTTTCATCGCCTCCTTTTTAAATTCTGCCTTGAGGGCTTCCTCGCCAACGTTCTTCGTCACTCCCTTGGTCACCTCATCGCCACCCGGCGCCGCCTTCTTCATTCCCATGGTGGCCCCTTCCACCGCCACGGTCAGGGCGAACATCTGCCACATCTGTTTGGGGCTCGCTCCAGCCCGGGCCATGAGCGCCATTTCGAGCATGAGAGACACAAACGCGCCGGCGAGGGGGCTGCCCAAGACGCTCACCGTCACCACAATCGCGATCTTGACGGCCTTGCCGAAATCAGAGGAGAAGAAGTTGCGGCTTCTCCCCCCGCTGACTGTTTTTCGGTCGAATTCCACGCGTGTGTCCTGGGTGGTGACTTTCCCTTCCGCATCGTAGGCGAAGACTTGGTCTTTCTTTGAATGGAGGTCCACCGTGTAGCCTTTGCCTTTCTGCCGTCCCGAGGTGTGATGCCAGCTTTCGGTGGTGGCGGAGGCGAGGCGGCCGCTCTGGTCGTAGGTCATGTTCTCTTGTTGGGTCCATCCAAAATCCCCGTTCGAAAGCGCGTAGCGCGTGTGGGTTTTCGTGGCTTGGCCGAACGAGTTGAATTCCAAAGTGTCGACCGATTCCGTTCTCGTGACCAGCCCCGCCACGTCGCGTTCCTTGGATTTGCGTTTGCCGCTGGTTTTGCTTTTGCTGGAGGAGAGGTAGCGCTCACTCGTTTTTTCATATTGAGTGGAGATTTGATCGTAATGGACGACCCGGCCTTTGGAGTCGTATCGAATGTTGGACCGCCTCAACTCATATCGAAGGGAGGCGGAGGTGAGATGGAATTGGCGCGTGGTGGAGATAAAACCATTCGAATTGGCAACCGAATCCAAGGTGAAATATCCGCCAAAGGTTTGGTTGGCCCCGGTGCCGGCCACGGAGAGACCGGCCATGGCGCCGTTCACCCCGGATCCGGCCGTCGAAATTGAATAACCGGAAACGCGCCCCAGGGAATCGTAAAAATATTGTTGCACCAGGTTGACCTGGCCTTCCGTCCACTCGCTTGAGAGGCCTTGGATGTTCCCCCCGCCCGTGCCGTTCCAAGTCCTGATTTCGTTTTGAGCCGTCACCCCTCCGTTTTCGTTGTAGGTTGTCCAGCGGACGTTTCGAACCACATCTTTTTCCCGTTCCGTGAACGAATAAAGGAGACCGTCGCCATCAGTGACCATATCCGAACGCTCAAGGATTTTTATTTGATCCGGCGTGGTCGAGTCGATGGTCTCTTCGGTATAACCGGTCTGCCGGTCAAAGGCGTCATAAGTAAGGTTCGTGAGGCGGATGGTGACCACTTTGGAGAGGTCGAAGTAATTGTCATTGAATATCTTTGTGGTTTTTGAAGTTAGCCGGCCCTGCGCGTCGAAAGTGTTTTCATCCGTGAATGTCCACTCGTGAATTTCCATCCCCGGCGCCACTTCACGGCGTTTCGTCGTGGATTGGTTGTCAAGGCCGTTTCCGCTCAAGGTAACGATGCGGTCCAATATTGATTTCCCGGGTTGAGCCGAATCGCCATTCACCAAACGAATTTGCTCAACTCGATTTTTCAGGGGGTCCGAGTGGGTTGTGATTGAAACGACATGTTGTTCGGTGTTAAGAGTTTTGCCCTGGCGGCGAATGATCTCATCGCTGCCCACCGCCTGTCCGTCTTTCCCGTAGATGGCGCGGCCTTTGATGGTGGTTTTTACATTTGGTTCAGCGGCTCGCAGCGATGTTTTTTCATAGGTTCGAGTCCGGTTTAAAGAATCGAAAGAGGTTGTTCGGACGGTTTCTTGGCCAAGCAGTGTCCATGTGCCCTTGGATTCCCGTCCCAGAATGGTTGATGAACCCACCTCCCGGTTTGTGTTGTCGTATTTCTTGGTGATTAAAAATGTGTCTTTTTTATCAGGCGTATGGGAGTCCCAGACTTGTTGTTCTTCTTCTTTGACGCGGCCGTTGGAATCGCGCTCCAGCACGCGGGTGGAGGTTTTGGTGATGTGTTCCAGCCCGTTTAGAATTTCCTTGGTGTTGACGGAGGTGTTCTTTAGTTTTCCGTCATATCCATAGGACATTTCGATCCGTTCAGATTTTTTCGTTTCAGATCCGCCGTGGGTTTTGGTGTATCCGGTCGATTGGCCGTAGCGGTTGTAGGTGTAGTCAGTGTTGGCGTCCCACGCGCCGGTTTGCGGGTTCCAATCTTTCTGGCCCTGGACGCGGCCGTGATCGTCGTAAACCATCTCTTTTATCCAAGAGGTCTTGCCGGTTTCCTGATAACGGGTCAGCAATTCTTTTTGATGGGCGATATCATCCTCTAAGGACTGGGTTTCAGCCGTCCAAATTTCCTCCCCATGGCCGATTTCTTCGATCTTATTGTCCCGCTCCAATTTGGCCTCATGCCGCTTCGACTCGAACGATTTTTTCAGGTCCGTTAGCCCTTCTTCCGCCGCTGTTCGCTCATCCGCAATTCTTGTCTTGACCGCCCTGAGTCGCGACCCAGGCCCCCTCGGTTCTCCGTCGTAAGCGGACTTCACTTGATTAAGGAAGGAAAGCTTGACGGATCCACGGTTTGGATTCGGATTAAAATTGGACCCCAGTGATTGATTCGCCATTTTCCAAAGAAGATCAAACCGGCTGGGGGGCGGAGCTTCCGGTTCTGGGCCGAATTGTTTCCCCGGATTAAAGTTGACGTTTCCGAAGACCTTCTGAATTGGATTCCACGACCCGCCATGGGAATCGACCGTTTTCCCGTAGGAGAGGAGAAAATCTGGCATTGAGGCTTTCGTTACACCCAAGGTGGCCGCGCTTTCTTTCAAAGAGGAATTTAAAGTGTTGAAGAAGGTTTCGGCCAACGCCTGCCGAATCGAGTCAAATTGCGACGGATCAGGGGAGCGGTGGTTCAGGGAATTCACTCTCTGGCTTAAGATGGGATCGACCTTCTGCAGCGTTTGAGGGTCGCCAATAAATTTTTCCCATGCCTCGGCAAGGTCGACCATTTGGAGGAGGATTTCCCAATTCTTTTCTTCTTGAAGCAGCGCTGAAAGCTTGTCTTGATAAGGCTGCGCAGCCGTCGCTTCTTCCTGCGCCAAGCGGTTCAGAATCGATTGGAACGTCTGTTCAATGGGTTGCCGTGCCGCGTCAAAGTCCGGACGGTTTTCTGTCCTCTTGGTCAAATCGTTTGATTGTTCGGTCAGCGCCGACTCGAGTTTGGCGAGCAGCGTGTGGTCCAATTCCCATTGGTCGGTCACCTGTCCCAACGCGTTGATGTCGAGATGGCGGTGAACCTTTTTTTCGGTTTCGTGGCGGCTTCCATCCGGATTCCGCACCGATTCAATGGATTCAATGTCAGCGTCTAAGAGATTTCCTCGCACATCGTAAACAGCGCCTTTGTTCCTCTCAGTGAGGATCAGGTCGGGGGCCTCGGTGTCGTTGAGGGTGGTGCGGGTAAAGTTGGTGAGATTCCCGTTTTGGTCGCGGTCCGATCCTTCAAGCCGTGATTCATAGGTTCGCTCATAACCCCCCTGGGTGCGGGTGGTGGTCTGGGTCAATGTGTCGACCACCGCGCCGTCCTTATCATAGATATAGGAGTTGTTGTTGCTCACCGCTGCGAATTCGGCGTTTGGCCCAAAGACGGCTTTGCTCTGATGGTTGTCAACCTGACCGGCGGTGTTGTAGCTCAGGCGTTCGGTGGTGAAGCCGCCATCCTCTTTGATGAGTCTGTTGGTTTCATGGCCCTGCGCGTCGGTGACGATGGATATTTGCGATTCATTTCGCCGACGGGTTTCCACCACCTGTCCCAGGTCGTTGAATTTGGTGTTTTGTGAAAGAACATTTCCTTCCGTGACCACGCGGTTCAAGACCCCGCCGTTTTCGTTTGTTTCTGTTTCAACCTGCCGGCGGTTGCCTTTGGTTTTGGTCACACGTCCGAATAGGTCGAAAGAGTTCTCGAGATTTTCGGTGGATTCGGTCATAAGTCCGTCATTCGGGGATGACGATGTGGTTCGTGTGAATTTGACGGCCTGGCCGTCGGCGGAGAAAGATTCGATTTTATCGGTCGAAGAGTCGGTGGTGGTTCGGCCTTGAAATTGGGTGGTGCGCTCCGTCTCAATGGTGCGGGCGCGGCCGAAATCATCGAAATCGCTGGAGCCGATGAGGGTGGTGGTCTCCTCCGCCGGTTTTTGGGAGCTGGAGGAGGTGCGTTTGGTTCGAATGACCTGGTTGTTATCGCCGTACTCATATTCGTCTTTCGCTTGGTTCCACGCATCCAAGGATTTGCCGGTTTGAGAATCGGTGCCGGTTTCGCCGGTGCGTGTGTTGCGCGTGGCCACGCGGCCTTGCGCGTCGTAGGTCAGGTCGGATGTTTCATGGCGCGTGAGCGCGGGTGAGGCGGTGTCGTTGGTGACAATCCGGTCGGTTTTTAAGGCCCGGCCCAGGCTGTCCCAATTTAAGGTTTGGTCGGCGGAGTCATATTCGCGGTTGAGCGTGATGAGCCCCGTGCGGGTGTCGACGGCTTGTTCATGTATGTGGCCTTTGGTGGAGACCACGCGGCCGCCGTCATAGACATAATCTTTTTGTGTCACCCGGGTGGTTTTCTTAAAGTTGTCCACGTTTTCGGTGGTGAGCGCGTCATAGGTGTCGAGTTCGGAGCCCGATCCTTTATAGGCAACTTTCACCTCCGTCACGGTCAGTTTGGCGGGCGAGGCCGAAGACCGGAGGCTTTCCTTCCACTCAGTGACCCGGCCCAGGCTGTCCTTCTGGCCGTTGACGCGTTGGCTTACGTCCAATTGATAGCCGCTCCCCAATGTTTCGGTGTCGGATCCAGATCCAATCGTCGAAAGGCTCGGATCAACGCTCCCCGTTTTGGCGGGGATGAGGGCGCGTCGAAGAGTGGAGAAAATTTTGTCAAGGATCCCGGTAACCCCGTCCCAGACCTTGGCCAAGGCGGAGCTGGTGAGGGTGGCCTTGTCGTATGTGGTTTCATCCCCATGTTCGTCATACTTGATGTTGGCTTTACGGGAATAAATGGGAGATTCCGAGCCCGATTGCTCCAATTTTTCATCGAAGCCGGAAATGCGTCCGGCTCGGTGCGATGGTGAGTTTTGCTGGTCTTCCTTGGTGTATCGCTCGATATTGTTGCGGGTCACTTTCTGGTGGGTCTCCGTTTTGAGGCCGGCGGCGCTGAGGCCCAAGGTTGTCACTTCATCAACGGTGGAGGCGGCAAAACCCTGGGCATCCAAAGAGAGAATCGCGCGTCGCGATTCGGTTTTTTCGGTGGATCCGTCGGCCTTGGTCATGTCAGAAGTGGTTTTTGAACTTTTGAGGAGGCCCCTGTTGGCCCCGTCATTGAAAATTTCTTCCGCTTCCCAGATACGGGTTCCCTGTGACACCCGGTTCCCATTTTTATCAACCACAGTTTCCTGTTCCTGCGTGCGCAGGAGCCGTCCGGTGGGGTCATAGCTTCCGGCGGCGCTCCAGTTGATGGTGGTGGTCTGGCCGAGCGCGTCGGTGCGCGCGGTGACTTTTTTCAGCGCCCGTCCCTGCGCGTCGTATTCATAGTCGCCGCTTTTCGAGGTGTAGGCTCCTTGACTGTCGGTGCCTGATTCCAAGGTGCCGGCCAGGCGGCCGTATTGGTCATAACGCATGGACTGTTTGTTTTGGTAGGAGCCGGCATCGGTTTCGCCGGCTTCGTCCATGGATGTGACACGGTTCATGGCGTCATAGGCGATGTTGGAGGCGCGTTTTTCAAAGAACTGCCCGCCAGAAATTCCCGATTGCGTGTAAGAGGTCATCTGACCTTTGTCGTTCACCTCTCCCGATGTTTGATCGACATACGTGGGACCGGTGGCCGCGTTGGTTCCGCGGCGGCTCCATACCAGCGCCTCGCCGGAATTCGCGAATTTGGTGGCCTTGTAGGTTTCTGTGTAAGCCGCCCCATTGATAATGCCCTCGTCTTCATAATCCGTGGGCTGGCCATCTTCATTGAAGATCATCCCTTTGCGTGTGTAATCCTGATTGTTTTCTTTAACCGTTTTGCCAGCGGGATCCTGTGTTTTCTGGTGGGTCGAATCCGAATACCCTTTCACGCGCCCGTCGGGTCCGTACAAAATTCCATCACGTTCCTGTTCGTCCTGTTCAGTGGCGACAAATTCTCCTTCAGTGTTGAACACCTCGGAGGTTTTGTTGCTTTGGAAAGAGAGCTGTCGTCCCTCCGTGTCGTAAGTGCCGGTCCAAATCGAATCGCTGTCGCGGCGGCCCTCGCCGATGATTTCCTCGGTTCCAAGGCTTTTTTTCTCAACCACCTGGTTCAGACTGTTGTAGCCGGTGCGGTTGTCCGACACATTGGTTCCAGCGTCGGTGGTTAAAGTTTCTTGGTTGTGCTCAAGCCGGCCCCAGGCGTCGTAGGAATCCTCAAGTCCGGAATCGGAGATTTTGGTGTAGGCCCCGATTCCATGCTTCGTGCCGGTTTCTTTGTGGTAGGTGGATTCGCCGAAGATGTTATAGGAAACGGTTCCATCCGGTTTAACCGAGGTGTCGACAAAATCATAATCGCCCGCCGTGGTGGAGGTTCCTTTGAAGTGCGTGGTCACCGGGCGCCCGCTTGAATCAAACGCCAAATGATCCGATTGACGTCTCCAGGAACCTTCTTGCGGCGACAACCCGGACTCGCGAATGGAATTGGCCTGACCGAATTCATTGAACCCTTGCGCCGCCCAGAAACGCACGCTGTTGCCCAACGCCGATGAGTTGACATCCTCGCTGTAGCCCTTCATGCGGCCCTCGGTGTCATAAACTATTTTTTTCTGTTCATTTTTGGTTGTGACGTTGAGTTCGCGGCCGCTTTTTTGGTCCATGCCGGTTTGTGTGACGGTTTGCGACTTGTTGACCAACTGCCCCAGCAGGTTGAACTCCGCGCCGCTTTGCTGCACGGTGCGTTTGATAGCGGAGGGATCTTGGATGACATCGGTGAAATCGGTGAGGCGGCCCAGGGAATCATAGGAGGCGCCTTTGCGCGTGGTTGTGGTGGTCAGACCGTGTTTGGTGCTGGTTTCATGGTATCCCGTTTCCTGACCCAGCCCATTGATCCCGTCACTCTCGTGCCGGACGGTTTCAATTTGAGAGGGGTTGTCGGAGGAGGCCCTGGTTTCGTCGTAACCGCGCAGTTGCCCTTGGTTGTCATAGGCCATGTTGCTTCGTTTGGAACTGGACTCAAGATAAAACCCGTTTCCCTTCGAGACCGTGGTGGTGTTCTTGCCGCTGATGAGTCCGCCCGCTCCATATTCGTAGCCGACACGCGTGGTGTTGGTGAGGCCGGGCGCCTGCGAATTTCGTTCCACAAGAATTTCACCCTCGACCCGTCCCTGCCGGTCGTAGGTGTTGGAGGTGGCCTGCTCTTGATGCGTGTCGAGCGATCCATCTCGGGTGGATCGGTGAATCTTGGTTGTGGAATCGGTGCGTTGGCCCAGTTTGTTATAGGCGGCGGTGTCGCTGATGTCCTGTTTGACCGCGGCGGCATCGGAATTGAACACCACGCGTTGGGTCCCGGTCACGCGACCGCTTTGATCGTACTGCGTCTCAGTCCGAACCTCATCTTCAAAAGTGCTGAAAAGAGAAGGATTGGAAACATGGGTGGATTGCGCCGAGCGATGGAAAGAATTGATTTGCCCGGCGCTGTTGTAACCGATTTCGTCCATCACGGTGGTGTCCACTTTGTCCGGGGCGGCGCTGGACCAAGAGGTGTCGCGCGTTCGGACCGCTTGGCCGAGTTTGTTGAAGGTCAAGGTTTCAGAAGTTGTGCGCACCGTTGTTTCAAAAACTGTCGTCATTCCCGCTTTCGCGGGAATGACGGCCCTGCCGGTTGTTTTGATTTCTCGATTGTTTTTGATTTCAAGACCTAGATCGTTGTAACCGGCGCTTTCCTGGGTGCTCCGCGTTAGGGTTCCCGTATTTTCATCGATTTCGGTGTCGACATAACCTTTGAGCCGCCCTTTGGTGTCGTAGGAGATGTTATCGCGAAGAGAAGAAGTTTTCTTGGAGAACAACCCCCCGCCGGTTCCGAGATCGTATGTCGACCCCTCCGATGACTCGGATATACGTTGGCCATTGGTGTTGTACTTCACGCCACTCACGCGCGTGGAGGTTTCAAGGTCATCGGCCGAGCTGGATTTGGTCTCCCCATAGCCGTTCGGTCGGCCCTGATCGTCATAGGTCATGTCGAATTTTCGGAGATGGGACTCGATATACAATCCCTCGCCGCGCGTCACAAAGTCTTCTGTTTCTTCGGTCAGATGTCCTCTGGCATCGAATCCCTGGGCCTCCCAGCGGCGCGAGGTGATTTGTCCCGTTCCATTGTCGGTGGAACCAGTTTCATGGATCAATCGGCCCTCGGCATCAAAGCCGCGGCTGTCCACCGCCTGCACGGTGGTTTTATCCAGCACGTTGCCGGCGCGGTCGCGGCCAACGGCATGCGTGGTCTCGCGGTACGAGGCCAGCGCGCCGGATTGATTGTAAGCGCCGCTCCAGGTTAAATGATTGGCGACCAGAGGGGCGGCATCACTGCGACCTATCTCGGTTTTGTGGATCAGCTGGTTCTGGTCGTTATATATAGAGGCGGTGCGTTGGCGGTCGGTTGAAACATCAAGACTTCCGTCTCGAGCGCGGGTCTTTTCATTCTCACGGAAAGTAGATTCGCGGCCCTCCCTGTCGTATTGTGTTTCCGATCGGTTGATCAGCGTGGTCACATTTGGAGATTTTGAGGAGGTGATTTCATCTGTAAAACCATTCAGCAGGCCGTTGCGCAGATAGGTGGTGGCCTGACGTTCGCGCGTTTCCTCAATATTTGTTCCCGGGCCGGAGGTGGTTCGCGTTTCCTTGAAACCGGTCAACTGGCCGGAGGCGTTGGTGCCTTTGGCCTGCCAGGTCACGGTGGTCGCGAGGTCCGGGGTCAAGGAGGACCGGGACGTTTCGTCATAGGCAGATACCTGCCCCAGTCCGTCATAGGTGATAGATTCGCGACGGGTGGTGTTGATCGCGGTCGAGCCCTCCTTGGTTTGATCTTCCGAGAACCCTTTGAGGCGTCCAAATGAATCGTATTCCCCCTTCCAGTCGGTGTGGGACGGCCGGTTATCAGATGAGGATGAGAACGTTTCCCGGTATCCGATCATTTGGCCCAACGCGTTCAGCGTTATTTTTTCACGTTCGCGGGTTTCGACATATTTTCCCGAAGAGACTGTTTCATGGGTGTGCGTGGCGCGGCCGTGTTGATCGACTGCGCGGACCTCAAAAATCTTCTCGGTCACTTTGTCGGGTGATTGGGAGGAGCGGCGGGTTTCTTTGGCGTTGATGACTTCATCCCAGGCGTTGTACTGTTGTTCCCTCTTTTCAACACGTTCCGTCACATCGAGTTCGATCGAGAGCGTCCGAACGTCCTCCACGCTTCCGGAAGTTCGGCCGCGGGAATCATAGGTTGTGGAATGCCGAAGGGTTCTCGTGAGCAGATTCCGTGATTGGAAGGAGAGGAAGGTGTCGTTTTCCGTTCGATCCAGAACGAATGAAAATTGTCGGCCTTGCGCGTCATAGGTGATGTTGGTGGTCTTTTCCGTCACACGTAGAGTGGGCTTGTCCGACGACGTCTTGTTTTCGGTCATCCCGGAGACCTGGCCGAATCCGTTATAGACCGTTCCCATTCGCTCCACCCGCGTCGTCAGATCAAATTTCGGATCCTCAGAGAATTGGCGGGTCTGTTGAACAAACCGGTCAAGTCGGCCGACGCGATCATAACGGGCCTGCATGAAATAAATCTCTCGAATTTCGGGAGAATCGGATCTCATTTGGGTTTCACGGTAGGAGGTCAATTGTTGGAGGGAGTTGTAGGTCATGTCCCCTCGTCGGGTGGTTGTCTGAAGGGCTTCTGAAAGCGATCCGCCTTGAAGTGTAATTTGACGAATCGCCGAGTCGGTGTAACCGGTGAGATGGTCTTGCGTGTCGTAAGAAATGTCGGTTCGGTTGGTGAGGGTCCGGCTTTGTCGCGCTCCGCCGACATAGACTTCGGACTCTTCCTGACTTGATTTGAGGCGGTCCCGGTCATCGTAGGTTCCGGTCCAGGAAATCTGATTGACTTCATCGGGACGGTCCGACGACCGCCGTGATTCGGAGTAACCCAAAACATTTCCTTTATCCGAGAACACAATGCCGGTTCGGTGAACGGTTTCCGTCCAATATTCCTCCCCGTGTTGTACAACGGGGAGGTTAGGAGGGGAATTAATACCCCTCCTAGCCTCCCCACTGAAAGGCGTGGGGAGGAATTTCCGGGTGGTTTCCTTGTATTCGGTGATCTGGTCGCGGTTGTTAAAGTTTAAATTTTCGCGTGTGACCACTGTGAGCAGGCCCGGCGACGCGGAATCGGTTAATTCATCGGTATAAGAGAGGATTCTGTCTCGACGTTCCGAGTCATATTCCGCCGCGACGCGGGTTCGAACTTGGAGATGATTAATCAAATCGCCGTTTTCAGCGCGACCGGTTTGATGCGTTGATTCCCGGAAACCGATCAGCCGGCCGAAGGCATCAAATTGAGCATCCGACCGAACGGTCTCCGTATTGAGAGAACCCTTGCGAACGGAGGACCCTGCGGCGTCGAATCCTTGCGTGAAGGCTACTTCGCGGGAGGTGGCGATTTGGCCCCACACGTCATACGTCAAATCTGAGACAGTTCGTTCGACCACCGTGTCGGGTCGGGTCGAATCCTGGAACCGCTCCCGATATCCACTGATTTGTCCCCGGTTGTTGTAGCTGAACAGATTTCGAAGCGATTCCTGAATCGAAGACGGTTCGCCGCTCATGCTGTCGTCATCAAACTTCCGAGTTACTCTTTCATCGCTTGAAACCCGTCCGGATCGGTCAAACCGGTTGGCCTTCCAAGAAACAAGTCGGGCGTCCCCCTTCGCCAAGGCTTCGGGGGACAGGCCGGATTGGAATGTGGTTCTTATCTCGTCTTCAGTCCCGATTAACCGTCCCAACGCGTCGTAGGTGGAGGCGGTTCGTTTTTTGATTTCCTCCTCGCCCGTTTCGACGATCCGAGTTCGCTCTTCAAACGAGGCCAGCCGGCCCCGGGAATCCTGGGAGATTCCGGTCATGATCTTGACTTGGTTGAGTCCCTCCGGCGTTTTGATTCTCTCGAAGGTGCTCGCGAGATCGCCGCCGGCCGAATAAACGGTCGCCACGCGCTCAACCTTTCTCTGAAGTTCCGAAGACGGCTTGCCCGCCGAAGCCCGCGTTGTTTGCGGTGCGAAAGCGGGTTCAGAGATGAGATCGGTGTAAGACAAAACCCGGCCCTGCCAATCCCGCTTAATACCGGTTCTCGTGACGATGGTGACCGAAACGCCGTCATTCCCGAATGTCTCTATCGGGAATCCAGTGTCGTTTGACGAAAGGTTTGAAGCCTGGATTCCCGCTTTCGCGGGAATGACGGTCGTCTTTTCCGTGTATCCGGTCCGGGTCAAATTGGAAACGATCTTTTCCTCGCGAAAATCCTGCCAAGTCAAATTGAGGTCGGTGCCCGTGGTTCGGGTATTTTGGGTGTATCCGGTCAAAGCGCCGTTTTCATAGGAGGCATTGGCGAGTTCGGACACTTGTGTTAAGTGAACCGTGCGCCCTTCCGCGTCGACGCCGACGGTGAGTACCACCTCTTTCCCTCCGCTCGCTTGCCCGTGACGGTCAAAGATTCGGTTGGAGGTATCGGTGATGACGGCGATGCCCGGGTGGTCGGAGAAAACCTGAATTTGGCGACTGTCGGTCGCTCGTCCGCGAAGGTCAAAGGCGAATGCGTCCATGGTCGTGGTGGTGACGAGGCCGCGGCCGTTGTCCAAAATCTCATTGGAACCGATGAGTTCGCCTTTGCCGTTAAAACGCCCCTCCCATTTCTTGATTTGAGTTCCGTTCTCACCGAAGACCATTTCCTCATAGGAGTTCAATCGGCCAACGACATCGTAGGACGTTCCTTTCCATAACCGTTGTTCTCGCGTAACGACGATCGATTCCGTATTTTTCTCCCCACTGGAAGGCGTGGGGAGGAGATTCACTTCCGCGGGAATGACGAATTTCTGCGTGGTTGTTATGTCGTCTTGGTATCCAATGAGACGGCCCAAGAAATCGTATTCGGCTCCGGTTCGCCGACGCTCCACCTGAGTCCCGTCGAAATAGGTGATCAGCTCCGTAAATCCGAAAAGTTCACCCAAAGCGTTGTAATCATTTTCCGTTGCCAGCCAATCTTTGAAGTTGGTTTCGCCGAACGCGTTGGTGGTTTCCTCATGGTATTCGAGCAGTTGGCCGGTTGTTCCATAGCGCGCGCCAGACCAGCGCGTGATTTCAACATTACCGTCTGGATCAATTCGCGTTTCGACATAACTCTTGACCCGACCCAACACGTCATAGGTTCCCTCTTTCCATGTCCGGTGAGAAACACCGCCGTAGAGATCCGTGGTGGTTTCTTCATATTCCTTGAGCCGGCCGAGGGCGTCATAAACCGCGTTTTCCCAACGAACCCGTGACTCGTTGCCGGCTTGGTCAACGGTGATTTCATCGTAGTGTTGGAGTTGGCCATAAATATCGTATCCGGATGAATCGGTTGACCAGGTTTTCACTTTGGCGATGCCGTTGGGATCGACATTCGTTTCCGTGTAATTCAATACCCGTCCCCGGTGATCAAACTTTTCCGCCGTCCAGTCCTTGCGGCGGCTGTTGCCTCGAGCGTCTACGACTGTTTCGGAATAAGACGTGAGGCGATTCTTATGGTCATATCCCCCCTTCGCTGAAGCTTCGGGGGGCAAGCCCCCATCCTCCGTAGCCTTGGCGAAGGAGGACCAGAAACGGATCGTTCGATTTCCGTTTTGGTCAAAACCAGTTTCGTTGTAGGACGTGAGTCGTCCGCGCGTATCGTAGGTTCCGTTGCGCCAATGGGACCGGGTTTCAAGTCCGTCGAAGCCCACCCTTTTTTCATCGTATTCAGTGAGCCGGCCGAAGTCGTCGTATTGGCCACCGGTCCAATGGACGCTCTGAGTGAGCGTTTGCCCGCTTGCCCCGCCGAAGCCGTCGTTTGGCGAAGGGGGGGCGATCGTCTTCCGCGTCACTTCCGTATAACTCGTGATCTCGCCGAAGCGGTTGTAGGTCGCTCCGGTCCAATCACGAACTGTTTTTTGGCCGCGGCTGTCGGTGACCTCTTCGTGATAACCGGTCAGAAGGTATTCTGACAACGCCGGCGTTTTTTTCTTGTCGACGTAAGAAGGGTTTTTTTCATACGTGCCGCCGGACCAAGAACGTTGAGTGGTTAATCCGTCGGAGTCGGTGGTGGTCTCATTGAAACCTGTCAAACGACCGGCGGTGTCGTAGGCGCCGTCGGTCCAGACTAAAATGGATTTGTTTCCAAGGATATCCGTCGTTGTCTGAGTGTAATTCGTCAGTTGATTGGAATCGTTGTAAGTCGCGCCGCGCCAATCCACCACTTTGAGGTTTCCCTGATCGTCCGTGATCTCCTCGGTGTAACCCGTCATGAGCTTCTTGTATGACGTTCCTTCCCCCCCATAGGCGCGGGAGTCTTCCGTGTAGGTCGCGCCGTGCCAGGTAATCGATTGGCTGTGTCCCTGAGAATCCGTGCTTTGCGCGCGATAAGAAACGAGCAGGCCCCGGTTGTCGTACTCCATGTCCCACATGTCGCGCACCGACGTCTGGCCGCGACCATCTGTGATTTTTTCGCCTTCCACTTTGGCCACTTGGCCGCCCTTGAACCACACCTTTTTTCCGTCCGCATACTTCACGAAATTGAAAAGCCCGCCTTCCCCAAAAATGGCGGCCGCGGCTCGCTGACGGCGTTCCACTTCCGCTTGAAATTCTTCTTGGCTGGCGAATTTCGTTTGAAGAACGTCTTGAATGTTCTGAAGCACGTTTTGAATGGACTTTAATTTTTGCCTTTCCTGCCGTTCTTCTCTCTGGCGCATTTCACGAACCACGGCCGCTTGGTTCTCCATTCGCTGACGGATTTTGTGCGGATTAAAAAAACCTTGTTCCTCTTTTGAGAGGAAATCTTGTCCGGGGTTGGAGAAAGGAGTGAAGGCGGATGCTTGAGCGAGCGGTGTGGAGACGGACCCATATATAAGGAGGAAGGAAAGGCCAGCGGCCAGAGCCTTTTTTGTCGATTTTCGAATGGTGTGAAAAGTTAATTTCATCATTCCGGCGCAGAGTTTAGTGCATTTTTCCCGCATAAACGTAAATCCAACGTAAACTATTTGTAAGTATTTGGCCCGTTTGAAATATCTGGATATCAATGATTTGTCCTGTCTCTGGTTGTATCGGGGCGGCCCAACTCCATTAAATAAATAAGAAAGAAAGCCATAATATGAAGCGCTATTCGGGCAGATCCTGCGTGATAAAGCCATATATCTCCCCGCAACACACTACAGAACAAAACTTCTGTGGCGGCAAGTGCGCCCCAAAATGTTGGAAAACGTATGAAGTTGAAAAGAACAATGGGAGTTATCGCCAAAACGGAGATCAGGATGCTTAAAGAACGGATTTTTTCGGTTGAAGTGGTGGAGAAAACAAATATTTGTCGACCCTCCGCAATCAGGCCCATCAAGGGGAATCCGAGTCGTGAAAAATAAACATATCCTTCGGAAGGTAACCGATGAGAAAGATAGGTTGCCCAAATCGCGAAAGGCAGCAAAGACATGACAAGATATACCGCTCCTTTGCGCCAGGATAAACCCTCCTTAAATATTCCAAAGGTAGTTGCTGCGATTGGAACAAGGAGGGTGTTTTCACGAGCAAGGCCCGCCAGAGCAAAAAAAACAACTGCGGTCTTTTTGGATTCTTTTCTCCAAAAGTATCCCCCCCAAAGAACGAGGGCAAGAGCCAATGGTTCGGCAAGCGTTCGAAAAGTTGCGAATGTCAATCCTGTCAAGCTCAGCAAGCCGAATGCCAGCGCAAAACGTGGAAGATTTTCATTGATTGCGATACGCCATCCCGCTATCGCGCAAAGAATCCAAGCAATGACGTTGATGAAAAAAAGACTGTAAGGAAACAATTTGGGCTGATTGAACGCCGTAAGGTTCGCCAACAATGGATATAACATGCGCTTGTATCTGTAATCAGGAACATCCACGTAAGGCAACGCTTTTCCCGTGATAATGAGAGGGTCAAAAGTCATGGCATATAAAAAAGCCCCATCATAGGGTTTGCGTATGCGGATGTCGGTGTCGACGCTATGAGCCAGCTCGATCACATTGGATGACATGGTAAGAGAATCTTTTATCGACCCGTTCCACACGCCCCGAACGGCGCTGTGCCAGATATTAAATGCAATAAAGACAAAAGCCACTGCCCAATAGGTGGAGATTCTGGATGTCATATTAATCCTTTTCACAGAAAACGACGCCGAGGTAAGGTGGTTTCCACGATCCATCGGATGTGATGGGATGGGTGTGTTCTCCTGTCGCATTTGTTGGCGGTGACGTCGGAGCCGTTTCTCCATCAATACCGATGTCGACACCTCCAGGAGATAATCTAGCGACAGGCATGGAGAAAACACCCCCCGTTGTGCGAATAGTTCCGCTCCCATGGGTATGAGCATTGACTGTGTGCGAATGATTGCCACTTTCTTGTACGGTTAATCCGGAAATAACCCCTGATCCCCCCGGAATTCCGGAATAGTTCGAGAGGCCCATCGGGAACCGATTGTCCAAGGCATCAAATCGAGTCCAATCTTCTGGGCAAGCCCTCGCAAACAAGGCGATCATACCCGATGGTATAAACTGAGATTTGACAGCGGTGCTCAAATCGACCGAACCAATGGATTGATCGGCAATTTGAATTGAGCCAATAGATCCATTTTGAATTTTGCTGGCGGAAATAGAACTGTCTTGGATCTTTGAGGTTGAAATCGCGCCATCGATAATGGCGTTGGCGGTTCCCGCCACGGTCGCGCTCGAAGCGATTTGGGAATAATACGCATAGGGAACATTCGACAGGTGTTGCCGGGGAGAGAGGATTTGGTCTTGGCCGCCGGTTCCCGCTTTGACGGTCACCTGAAGGAACAAATCGTTTGGAGCCGCAAATGTGGATGCTCCATTCACTCCAAGGTCGATGTCGACGGAGAACAGGCCCGCTTCGTTGGAGGTGACGCCCAGGTAAGAGGAAGGCCCCCACACCAGCGCGCCGCCGGTGGCCGCGTTAAATATTTCAAAACGAACCTGCGGATTTCCAACAATCGGCCGACCTTGACTGTCCGTCAAACGGCCCTGAAACCGCATCGTCGTGGGCGCGGCCCAGGCGGAGAGTGTCGCCATCGTTGAAAAAACAATGAGCCACATCAACACTTTCATCATCTTCGTCATAATTATTTACCTTCCTTAAGAGATCCTTCACTTCGTTCAAGATGACACCGCTCATAACGTATCTCGGATTGAATTTATGAGAGGGTGTATTTGTTAAATCAATATTTGATGATGTAGTTCACAAAGGCATTTTTTGGACGTGACTCGCTGCCCCCCGCTGAATTAACGGTGATGCTGGTGGTCGCCGATTCGCTCTCAACCATGTTTTCGAGAGAATTTTGACCTGCGGTTGGAAAACGCCCCCCTCCGAGAAGAGTCGTTGTGATATCCCCCCAAATTTGATGGGCGTGACCCGGATCGGTGACGCTGTGATTGTGTGATCCAAATTGATCGTTTTGAATGGACCCAATATTGTCTCCAGTGGCGCCACCTGGGTTCATCGCAGAACGACCAGCTGTGTCGGGATCGCGCCCGGCGCTTTGGTCGACACCGCGTAAAAAACGCCCTCGAAAGTCAGGAAGGTTGAATGTGGTTGATCCATTGCCGTTTCCGAAAGCCGTTCCTATAACGGAAAAAAGAGCCCCGTAGGTTGTTCGACTGACGGCTTGACCATTGCAAAGGAACCAACCTGTCGGCGGAGTTGTCCCTCCATAGGCCACAATCACGCCTTTCGGGACGAGTAAGTTCCACGAAGCCAATATATCGGCACTCAATTTGGCCAGGGTGATCGTTTCATCTTCAATATCAACATTTGAAATACTTCCATCAGCGATATTATTGGATGTCACGCTGCCCGTTGAAAGATCGATGCTCAAAATCGAACGATCCAAAATTTTCAAAGAATTGACGGAATTGTCCTGTAGTTTTGAATTGGAGATTGAATTGTCGGCCACTGAATTTGCGGTTCCGGCTGTGGAGGCGCTTGAGGCCGTCTGAGCATAAAAGGCATAGGGCACGCTTGATAATTTTTGCCGGGGAGAGAGGATTTGGTCTTGGCCGCCGGTTCCCGCTTTGACGGTCACCTGAAGGAACAAATCGTTTGGAGCCGCAAATGTGGATGCTCCATTCACGCCAAGGTCGATGTCGACGGAGAACAGGCCGGCTTCGTTGGAGGTGACGCCCAGGTAAGAGGAAGGCCCCCATACCAGCGCGCCGCCGGTGGCCGCGTTAAATATTTCAAAACGAACCTGCGGATTTCCAACAATCGGCCGACCTTGACTGTCCGTCAAACGGCCCTGAAACCGCATCGTCGTGGGCGCGGCCATTGCGGGAATGGCGGACAGGACCACGAAAACAACCAACAATGCGAAGGCGGGAATCCAATTTTTCAACATGTTATTAAACATACGTGACCTCCCCGGAACTGAAGAGTTTGTCATTCTGAACGCAGTGAAGAATCTCTATAGGATTATTAAATATCCCGTAGAGATCCCTCGGTCGCCACGGCGACCTCGGGATGACATTCAACTGTACTGTCGTCATATAGATACCATCCTTAATTTTCGTCGTTTATTTTCTTAAGCGCCCGTTTGGCGTTGGCATGATTCGGGTCTTTGAGCAAAATTGTTTCCCAGGATTTTTTCGCTTCGTCCATTTTCCCTTCAGCAAAGGAGATAATACCTTGCGAATAAAGCTCTTCGAGTTCCAACTGTTCTTTGGTGCGAAGATCATTCAGCGACGGGAGTTTTGGCAGGCCCCGCGCTTCCCGGATGTCCTCCGATAAAGCCAGGGCCCCCGCGTGTTGGGGCGACTCTTCCAAAACCATTCGAACCTTCGATTCGGCTTCGTCGAAATAACCCTTTAAATAAAATTCCATCGCGTCCGAAAGGGCGGTGTTGATCTGTTGTTGTTTTACTTCAGACAAAACATTTTGCCGCGCGCTTTCAAGGAGGCCCGGTATAAGCCGAACGTATTGTTGGGCTTGAGCGTTGGAGGGATCGAGTTTCAGCGCGTCTTCGAATGCCTGCTGCGCCTCTTCCAAGCGACTTTCTCGAAAACTCTTGAGTCCGCTCGCGATGGATTGGTCGATTTTGTTCTGGCGTTCCTGCGCCAGCGCGTTCTGGTTGGCTTTGGCGACGTAGGCGGCCAAGTTGGTTGTTTTCCCCCATTTCTCGATCAAAGGAACACTCTCAAACACAGGTCGCCACGCCTCAAGCGCGGAGTTCCATTTCTTTTCAGTGAAGTAAAGGAATCCTTCCGTCACCTGTTTTTCATCTTCAGATGAAAATTTCCCTCCGATTTCAAGGCGTTTTCGAATTCGGTTTTGCAAGTCTTCAAGCGCCTTGATCGCAGGAACATAGGTGGGATCGTCATTGACCACGCTCAAAAGCCCATCGCAGGCTTGCGGGAAGCGTCCGCGAGAGGCTTTCGCTTGCGCTTCAGAGATCCGCCCCTCAAGCGCTTGCGCGGTGGCTCGATTGGCGCGGCGTTTGTCTTGGGCTTGTGAAACCAGTCCCATCCGTCTCTTTTCGTGTTCGCGCCGTTTCACTTTTAAACCCTGAGCATTGGCCCTCAATAAATATTCGCGCGCTCTTAAATCGGTCGGAGCCAAGGTGACCGCTTCCAAATAGATCTCGATGGCGTCGGGGTATTGTTTGTTCTTTTCCATAACGCGACCTTGAGTGAGGAGGTCATTGACTCGTCGCGTGACCATCTGATCGACCCAGGCCGGAAGCGTGGTTGATGGGCTCGCGTGAGAGAAAGCGGTCAAAGCCATCATCGCCGCGAAAACGGAAATGATGGCCAGATATAATTTTTTTATCGCAACACCTTCCGTTGCGGGCGTGTCTTGTGCGGGTTTTGTATGAATGGCGCTTTGAAGGGACAGTTGCGAAATGGACAAATTCGTATCTAAAGGCGTGAAACGTGCACAAAACGCTGTCTCCCCGGCATGTTTTTGGCCGGGGCCCAGGTTTTTTCCGGACGGTGAACCTGGATCCCGTACCGTTCCACAATGATCTTGGTCGGTACGTACCGGCATTATGCAAACCAATGTATCGGTACGGCCAAAAGATTGCCGGGATGACGGCTTAAAGCTTACTTTCGCAACAGTCTTTTGAAGGCGACTCAGTCTGAAGTCTTCCACATAAACAATTAAACAGGGCAACACAAATAGCGTGAGCGCCATTGATATCAAAAGACCTCCGATGGTGGTGATGGCCATCGGTCTCCACAATTCGGCTCCCGCAGAGTGGTCCAGGGCCATCGGCAAAAGGCCCAAGACCGTGGTGGCCGTCGTCATCAATATCGGCCGGAGGCGGTCCCGGCCCGCGTCCATCAACAGATCGTGCAGGCCCAATTGATTCTTTTTTCGCTCCGCGTTGAAGCGTTCAATGAGAAGGATCGCGTTATTGACGGCGATTCCCCCCGTCATCAAGATTCCGATCATGACCCCCATCGTAACCGGCGTTCGGGTGACAAGGAGCGCAAGCACAATTCCGATCACGGCCAAGGGCACGCTGACGAAAAGAAGGAGGGGCTGAAGGATCGATTCAAACAGGCAGGCCAATACGGCAAAAATCAAAATGGCCGTGATCAGCAGCGCTTTCTGAAAGTCGCGTTGGGCCTGAAGGCGATCGTGATAATCACCCCCGATGGCCGCCCAATAATCGCCGTTAAAGGGAAGCTCCGCCAGGAGTCGTTTGGCTTTTTCCGCCGCCTTTTCAAGCGACATCTTTGAAACCGTCGCGGAGACCTGAATCATTCGCTCTTTGTTGTGCCGCCAAATTTCAGATGGGGCGAGGCTGAAATCGAAATCCGCGATCTGAGCCAGTGGAACTTGACCGCCGCGCGGCGAGGGAATAAGCAAGGTTTTAACGGAGTCAACCGATTCCCTCTGATCGACCTTGAGTCGAACCACCGTTTCAATTTCTTCTCCCTTTTCTCGGTAATAGGTGGCCCGAAGCCCCCGGGTCCCCGCGTGAAGCACATGGCCCACGTCCGCCGGTGTCAAACCGAACAACGCGGCTCGGCGTGGATCAATAATCACTTTGACTTCAGGGCGACCGGGGCGGTAGCGAATTTTTGTGTCAATAAACCCCGACTCTTTGTCGAAGAGAGACGACACTTGAATCGCGTAATCAGCGACCACTTTTTCTTCCTGGCCGTAAATGTTCACGATGAGTTCCTGCCCTTCCTTGGGCGAGGAAAAATAAACGAACGCGTCTTGTTCGCGTCCGATGTCTTTGACCACGGGCCTCAAGGATTCAATGATCTCTTCGGTCGATTGTTTCCTTTTGTTGGCCGGTTTTAAACCCACATAAACCTTGGACGACCAGCCTTCTATTCGTGTCGTGATGTTCTCAATGCTGGCCGCAGTTTTTTCATGGGCGCGAATCTTGGACTCGACTTCTTTGACGATTTCATCGGAAATTTCCATTCGCTTTCCGGAAGGAAGTTCCACAAAAACGATGAACTCGTTGCGTTCGTCCCCCTGGCTCAAATTTTTATCAATGTGGAATTGGAACATATAAACGGCGAGCAGAAATAATAGGCCCAGGCCCCCTAGGAATTTTCCTTTCATTTCCAAAACCTTCGGAAGAAACTGGGAATAAAGGTCCTGGAGCCGCTGGATCACCAGATGCGCTTGGGGAAGCGCTTCCTCAACACCCGGCACGGCACTCCGCTTGAACCGAGAATTTGCAGGGGGAGGTGTGTCATCTCCGCCCAAGACTGGCCGAGGAGACGATGAAAGCAAAGGACGGCTAAATGTTCTTAAGACGTAGGAAGGAACAGTGGTGAGCGCCACATAAAGCGATGAGATCAAAGCCGCCGTAATGGTGATCGCCACACCCGCGTAAATAATCTGGACCTGCTTCGAAAGGAGAAGAAACGGAATAAAGACGACAATGGTGGTGATGGTTCCGCCGATGATCGCGGGCGATACGGAACTTGATTCCCTTAAGATCAGCGCTTTCAAATCATCCCCGCGCTGAGCGAGCGCCTTGTAAATGGTCTCCAAAACGACGATGGAGTTGTCCACCAAGAGACCGATTCCCAAGGCCAGCCCCGAAAGCGTCATCACATTGAGCGACAAGCCTTCCATATACATCACGCTTCCCGTCACCAAGGTGGCCAGCGGAATGCTCACGGCCACGGCCAGAGCGGGTTTCAGCCCCAAAAAGAATCCCAACACCGCCATGACCAAAAATATACCGAAGAAAAGAGACATTCGAACCGAGCTGATCGCTTGTTGAATCGCCTCCGCCTGGTTGGATATTTCGACGGTGCGGATATCGGAATCATGGTCCTTTTGGAAAGGCTCCAAAACTTGACGCGCCTGTTTGACCACTTGCACCGTGTTGGCGCTGGATTCTTTCTGAATGTAAACCGTCACGGAGGAGGATTCATTTAACCTCGACAGGCTTTCTTGCTCCATGTAACTGTCCCGGATTTGCGCGACGTCTTTGACATAAATCGAAGTTCCCTGTTTGGATATTCCAATAACGGTTTTTCCGATTTCATCAAGATTCACGAATTGTCCGACGGCCCGAATGGAAGTCGTCATCGCATTGGTTTGCACGGCCCCGGTTTGCACGTTCAAGTTGGAAGACTCGATGGCGCGCACCACTTCTCGGATGTCCATGCCTTGCGCGGCCAATCGGTGCCGGTCCACATCAATAATGATTTTTCTCTCCCGTCCCCCCGCGATATCCACATTGGCCACGCCTTTGACCCGCAGGAGTTTCTCCTTAAGACCTCCATCAACGAGCGTTCGGAGTTCCTCTGGAGAGCGTTTTTCGCTGGTCAAAGCGAAGATCAACACGGGAACATCTGATTCTCGGTAGTGGGCGATCACCGGATGTTCGATTTCTTTTGGCAGACGCCCCTGGACTTTTGCGAATTTCTCACGCACGTCAAGCGCCGCGAAATCCATATCGATTCCTGGTTCAAATTCCAAGGACACCACGGACTTGCCTGTTTTTGAGTTTGAAAAAATATCCCGAACATGGGCGACGGAAGAAACGGCTTCTTCAATGGGTTTGGAAATCAGATTCTCAACGTCTGTCGGCGACATGCCGCCTCGAACGGGCGTTGTGATCGTGATCACCCCGAAACTCGCGTTCGGCATGAGTTCAACCGGCATAAAGAAGAAGGCGAGAACTCCGCCCAATCCCAATCCAACCAAGCTCACCAAAAGAGCAACGGGCCGTGACAGAGCGAATTGTGGAAACCGGCGCGCCAAACTTATGACCAGCACCGTGAACCCGGCCAGGAGCGTGAGTTGATAAGCGCTCATGATTGACGAGCTTCCTTCCAATTGTCCACCACAAGGAACAGAGTCGGCAGGGCCACAAGCGTCAAGACTGTCGACACCATCAGGCCGAAAATCACTGTGATGGCCATCGGCGCTTGGAGCTCCGCGCCTTCGCCGATCCCGAGAGCGAGAGGGATAAGGCCGATGGCGGTGGTGGTGGCGGTCACAAGAATCGGGCGAAGACGCGTTCGGCAGGCCTCTATAAGGGCTTGTCGTAAATTTTTGTATTTCTCCATTTCTGAGTTCACGAAATCGATCAACACGATTCCGTTGTTGACCACGATTCCGCCCAATAGGAGAAAACCCATCGCCGCCATCGCGCTCATGGATTTCCCCGTCATAAAGAGGCCCAGCGCCATTCCGATCACTGAGAGCGGGATCGTGAGAAGTATGAGAAGGGGTTGGGTGAAAGATTCGAATTGAACCGCCATAATGGCGTAGACGAGCAGAATTGAAACCAAAATGACAAAGGCCAGACTTTTGAAGGATTCCCGCTCGGACTTTTTCTCGCTTGACTCTTCAACGGTGACTTGCGGAAAGGAGAACGATTGAACAATGGATTTCACTTTTTTTTGGTCGGCCGAAGAAAATCCGGCCTCCGCGTCGGCCTGAACCAACACAAATCGTTCTTGATCCAGACGCGAAATCTGTGAAGGAGACTCGGCCATCTGAAGCGAGGCCACGTCCGACAAGGGAATGGTGCCGCCTCCAGAGAGGGGCAGCAACAGGCTGCGCAGTTGCTGAATGGACGCGCGGTCCTCAGAGCGTAAACGCACTTTCACGGGAATCTCTTTTCCCTCGCGGTGAATCTTCGTGACGTCACGGCCATGATAGGCGGCGCCGGCGGTCTGGCCGATATCGGACACCGTCAGGCCCAGGCGAGCCGCTCTCTCTTTATCGATATGGAGTCTGATTTCTGGCGCCGGAAGCGCCAGGGAGTGCCGCACATGCGCGAGGCCCTGAACACTTTCCAATTCACCGACCAACTTTGCCGAAGCGGCTGTGAGTTTGTCCAAATCGATTCCTTTGAGAACAACCATCACCGGCGAGGTTTGAGATTTAACAAATGAGAGAGGGCCTCCCGCTTTGGAGATTTCAATCTTTCCGCCAGGCAACGACATCGCCGCTAAGGAGGCGCGCAGATCTTCAATCACCGCGTCCGCCGGACGCGAGCGGTCCTTTTTCAGGTCGATTAATAGCTGGGCTTCATTTTTGTCCAGGAGTTTCAGCGCCGATTGGTTGGACGATCCGACGGTGGTCGTGATGTGGTCGACTTCTGAAATTTTCTTGGCTTCCTGCTCGATCATCATCGCGGTTTCGTTTGTCTTCTCAAGCAAGGCTCCATTGGGCATCGATAGTTTGCAAATGATTTGATCGGTATCAATCGCGGGCAAAAATTGTCGCGGCAAAAGCGCCAAAACTAAGATGGAAATGACAAAAACAACGGCGATGGTGGTGAAGAGTGGTTTCCCCTGTGATAAAGACCAATCCAATTTTCCCAGATACCATTCGCGGAACCGGATGAAGAATGGAGAAGAAAATTCCGTTGAAGTCGTTGGTCCGGCTTTATCCGCGATCAGCTTGTAGAGCGTCGGAATAAGCGTGATCGCCACGACGATGGAGATCACCTGAGAAATACAAACGGTGAGCGAGAGATCACGAAACAACTGACCCATCAGCCCGAGAACAAAAAAGAGCGGCAGGAACACCGCGATGGAGGTCAGATTGGAGGAAATAACCGGCGTCACCACCTCCTCGGTTCCTTGGACAATGGCTGTCTCAAGGTCTTCCTTATATTCTGAACGGCGCCGATGAATGTTTTCCGTCACGCAAACCGCCGCGTCGACGAGCATCCCCATCCCGAGCGCGAGACCGCCCAAGGAGATCGTGTTAAGGGTGATGCCGGATAGGTGCATCACAATCAACGTCGCCAGAAGAGAAGTGGGGATAATGGCGCTTACAATCAACGCGTCCCTCCAGCTTTTCAAAAAGAAGTAGAGCGCGAAAAAGGCCAGCAGTCCGCCTGAGAGAACTGAAAAGAGGACATCTTGAATACCAGAGGCGATGATAAGGGCCTGGTCATAAACAATCATTGTTTCGACGTCGCTTGGGAGAAGAGGTTTTAATTCTTCGATCGCCACTTTGATATTTTTCGCCGTTCGAAGCGTTGAAGCCGACGCTTGTTTTTGCACCATGATCGTGATGGTTTCTTTTCCATCCAAACGCGAATAGCTGGAGCGTTCTTTTAAGCCTTCGTTGACTTGTCCGACTTGCGAGACGCTGATCAGGCGGGAATCGCCTTGAACCGCTTTTTTTCCCTGACGGTCAACGGAGCTCAGGCGGTCCTCTCTGAACGAAGCCCGTTTTGTGGGGTCATCCACCGATATCACCGCCGACTTGATGTGTTCCGCGGTGGAAAAGGGCGTGAACACGCGAACCGCGTAATCATAGGTTCCCTCTTTCGCGGTTCCCGCCGCGCCGTCATAGTTGGATTGGGAGAGACCGCGATTAAATTGAAGGAGCGGAACCTGATAGGCGGCGAGCCGGTTCTGATCCAGATCCACTTGGATTTCCACGTCTCGGTCGCCGGAGATGTCCACCGCCGCCACCCCCTCGACTTTTTGAAGGCGATTGGCGATGGTTTTTTTGGCGATGTGGGTCAGAAAACTTAAATCCACCTCTTCACGTCCGGTGAGAGAAAGAATCAACACTGGCGCCGCGAACGGATTGTATTTGACCACGACCGGTTCACGAATATCGAGCGGTAACCGGCTTTTAACCAAATCCAATTTTTCCCGTATCCCCAAAGAAGCAAAATCCATGTTGGTTCCCCACCAGAATTCCACGGTGACCAGCGATACCCCTTCCTTGGAGACGGATCTCACTTCGCGCACGTTTTTCACCGTTCCAACCGATTCTTCAATCGGTTTGGTCACGAGGTTTTCGATTTCCTGCGGCGAGGCCTGCGGATATTCCGTCACGACGGTGAGCTGAGGAAAATTCAGATCCGGCATTACTTCTTGCGGGATGCGGCTCCAAACCAAAAGACCCGCTCCGCAGACCAGCGCGTAAATAACACTCGTCGCGATGGGGCGTTTCACTGATAGTTGAATGAGATTCTTCATCGCACGGCCCCGCTGCAACCGAAGTGAACGTCGCTCGGACACGCTAATGATGCGTACCCAAAGGTTCCACACAAGACGCTGTCGCCCCGGCAATCTTTTGGCCGGGGCCCAGGTTTTCCCCAAAAAGAAAACCTGGATCCCGTACCATTCCATAGCGCAGCTCCGCCGCAACCCAACAATGGATCACGCAAGGCCGTCGTCCCGGCCCATTTTTTAAAGGATGTGTGCGCCGAAAAGAGTATAAGCCGGGACCCAGCCTTTCCTGAGAGGGAGGTGATCCCATCACACCATCTGCCGGAACGACTGGGCCCCGGCTTATACACTCGCCAACAATCACTCCACTTAAAGGCTAGGCCGGGGCGACGGCGACCTTCAGACATTTCTTCGTATAAGAACAAGATCCTACGATCCCATTTCATAAATAGTTTCCGTCATTCCTTCGAAGGGGAAATCGGGTTTTCGTCAATCCCGCTTTCGCGGGAATGACGACCCTGATATTCTTTTTCTTCTATGACTTCGACCGACAATCCGTCTCGAAGATTGTCCGGCAAAGACGCCACCACTTTATCGCCTTCGCCAACACCTGAGAGAATCTCCGTATAGTCCGAGCTTTCGTATCCAATTTCCACCGGCACTTCTTGGATTTTGTTGTTTTCGCGGACCCCATAAACGGTGTGTTTGCCGTTTGAGGAGCGGATGGCCGCGGCCGGAACAACCAGCGTATTCGGTTTTTCTTGAATAAAAATATAGGCGCGGGCGAACATGCCGGGAAGGAGGAGTCGCTCCCCATTGGGAATTTCGGCCCGGACGGTTCGGGTCCGGCTGGCGCCCTCCACCTGGGGAGCGATGCTGGCGATTTTTCCTTTGAACACCGCGCCGGGGTAGGTCTCCACTTCCACATGGACGCTTTGGCCCAAATGAAGTTTTCCGAGATCCCGTTCGATCACGCCCATCTCGACAAACACATTCTCAATCGAGACCAGCGTGGCCACGGTGTTTTGCGGGGTGACGGTGTCTCCCACTTCGACATTCAACTCCCCGAGGGCGCCGTCGCGCGGAGCTCGGATAAAGGAACGGTCGTACTCTTTGCGCGCGAGTTCCGCCGCCAGTTGAGCTTGGGTGAGCCGCGGCTTGGCAATGGCGCCTGAACGGTAGAGATCAATCACCTGAGATAGTTCGGACTCGGCTTGTTGGAGTTTCAGATAGGCCTCGCCTGTTTCAAGTTCGGCCACGACCGCGCCTCTCTTCACATTGTCGCCGACGCGGTAGTTGAGCTTTTGAATGCGTCCGTCGCGGTTAAATCGAAACTCTATTCGAGCGCCGCCTTGCATCGTTCCCGTCAAAACAAGTTCATCTGTGAAATTCACCTTTTTGCAAACGAACGCCGCGACGACCGGTGTTTCAGACGCGCGGTTTTTCGATTGTTTTTCAGACTTGGAGCGCGCGGAGGACGAATAACTGGAAAACCATCGCACCCCCGCCAGCAAAAGGCAGACAAGGACGATGCCCGCCGCCATCACCGGCTTTTTGTGTTTTTTTATTAATTGTTTCATGTCCGTCATAGCGCAGCTCGGCTGCAACGCAACAAAGGATCGAGGACGGCCGTCGTCCCGGCCCATTTTTTAAAGGAGGTGTCCGTCGAGAAGAGCATAAGCCGGGACCCAGCTTCTCCCGAGAAGGGGGTGATCCCATCACACCTTCTTCCGGAACGACTGGGCCCCGGCTTATACACTTTCCAACAATCACTCCACTTAAAGGCTTGGCCGGGGCGACGGCGACCCTCAAACATTTCTTCGCATTCAAACAAGATTCCACGATTCCATTTCATAGTGTCACTCCCCCTTAAATTGGTCCGGCACGCCGATGGCGCGATTTAAGCCCGCGATCGCCGTTTGATACGAAGCCAACGCGTCCACCCGAGCGGTTCGACTGGCCGAAAGCCGGTTCCGCGCTTGCGCCACTTCGAGAACACCCGCCAGACCGTACCGTCCCTTGGACAAGACGACCTTCAATTCCTCGTCAGCCAGCTTGACGTCTTCTTCGCTAAACTCGACTTGAAGAAGCGCTTGGTTGACGTTGTAAAAAGAAATCTCCACATCCATCGCCACGTCTTTTCTCAAGTCGTCCCTTTTCAGAGCCGCTTGTCGATACGCCAAATCCGATTGCTTGTCCTCCGTTCTGTTTCTCATGTTATCGAGCACATGGAGGCTCGCTCCTTCCGTTTTCGTCCGTGTCCGTGTTGATTGTCCCAGCTTGGGGCTTGTTTTGATGTCGGACCCTGTTAGCCCGATCGAATTTCCCAAGAAACTTTGGCTGAGCGTGGCGTTTAATTGCCAATCTTCTCTGAAGTTCAGTGAGTCTCCTTCATAGGCCGAAGCCGAGCGTCCATAAAACGAGTTCAAACTGATCCGCGGCTTTTTGTAGGCGGTGGCCACTTTGGTTCCCTGCCGGGCGATCTCCACCAGTTCTTCTTGCATTTTCAAATCCGGGCGGTGTGTCGCGGCCAACAATAGGCACGTGTCGAGATTCGGCTCGATCTTATTGAACGGAATGGTTTCCTCCACTGGAGAATCGGAGGGTTTGGGAATTCCAAGCGCTTTCGCCATGTCCCATTTGGCCTTGGCGAAATTTTTCTTGGCGTTGTTCACTTGCGTGTTGGCTTGAAGATATTGGGATTTAACCGCCAGGAATTGCTGTTTCACCGCCACATCCAATACATATTGTTCCGTCACTTTTTTAAGCTCTTCACGGATGGCGTTTCGTGTTGATTCCAAATCTTTCAGCTTCGATTGATTGGCCGCCAAATTCCAATAGGCTTCCCGGACACTGTAGAGAAAGTCCTGATAGGTTTTCTCGCGGCTGAGCGTCGCCGCGAGGTGCGAGGCCACGCTTTGGCGATACGTCGAAATAATCTTCCCTCCTCCAATGACGTCATAGGTCAGAGTGGCCCCGTAATTCTGTTCAGTAAAATCCGGCGACAAAAAGGGATCGGCGGTTTCTCCTTTGGTCTGTTCGGCCTTCATCGAAAGAGCCGGAAAAAGACCGCGGTGCGCTTCCTGCCGTTTAAGTCTGGCCAACTCGACCTCCTCATCAGCCAGTTTAAGCGGTTCGTAATTTTTCATGCCGATGGCCACGCATTCCGCCAAATTAACGAGCCTGCCAGCCGGCTTTGCCGCTTCCAACGGGATCGGCGATTCTTCCTCCCCCTCTTGAGCGAGAAGTGGCGACCCCAAGAGCATCGTCACAAACAGGACGCTCAGATAAACCGAAATGATTCGGTTGAAACGTACCCAAAGGTACTGTACAAAACGCTGTCGCCCCGGCGATCTTTTGGCCGGGGCCCAGGTTATCTCGTCGGAAAAAACCTGGATCCCGGCCAGAAAGCATGCCGGGATGACGGCACTAAAATATTCACGGTTGATAGACGGTAATGGTCTTTTAACTGAATTATTCGGATAAATTCGACTCATGGGCGCTGTCTCGCGTTCAGACGGTTGATGTCGTCGACTTGGTTCACCGTTTGATTCATCGCCGGCGCGTCACGCTGGGGCGGAGCCTGGATATCCAGAAAGTGGGTTTCAAGGCGATCCACTTGCGTGGACGTTAAAGGTCTCGATACCTTGGAGGTTCCTCGAAGGCCCAAAGCTTCGACTTTGTTTTGTGAGAGGAATGATTTCTGTCGCCACAGAAGAATGGCAACCATGAGCGCCAACCCCATTCCAATCGCGACGGCCCCGATGAACCTGGATTTTTTTGGGGCCTGAGAATTTTTATTGATCATGGGTGGTCCTTCGTTTCTTCCTGTGGCGCCACTTTCTCGAGGGGCATCGGTTCGGGAAGAGGGCTTGGAGTTTTCATTCGTTCACCCGCCTCGAAAAGGATCTGAAGCGCTTGGGGATTGTGGGGATCGACTTCCAACACGTTGTTGGCGTTGATTACCGCTTCATGATAAGAACCCGCCGCCAAATCGTCCTGCGCTTGGCTTAAATAAAATCCGACCAAGTCCGGTTTGAGCCCTGTTGTCGCTTTGACCGCGCCCTCACCAAACCTGAACGTCAACGTAAAGCGATGCGTGTCGCCGAGAGCCTCTCCAAACCGGGCCAAGGCATAGTCGATTTGAAGAGTCTGGAACCGGAATCCCGCGCCGAAACGAACTTCGTCTCCTATGTCTTGACCCTGAACATAACCGGCCCGAAGTGCGAGCATGTTTTTGACCCAAAATTCGGCTCCGCCCATCATCCGGTTTTCACCGCTTTTCGCGATCTCATAATCGGAGGCCAGCGTTAACGCGTCTCCCCACAGGAAATGGGTGTAGGCCAAACCAAAACGTGTTGTTTGCGGGAGCGGCGTTTCTTCTTTATCGAAGGTCGGGCCCTTTCCCATATTTAAAGCCGACACGGCCAACGACATCCGCCTCGCCCATTCCCCGAGGGCGCGCGCCGGACCCTCCCCCGGCCGGTATTGCGCTCCGACATCAAACCCAAACGCGCTGGCGGACACATGGGCGAGCTTCTCTGAAATGCGTTTTACTCCGACCCCCAGATACAACCCCCCTACGCTCGCCTGTGGCGAGCTTCGGGGGGCAAGCCCGCCCTGGCCCCCGTAGCCTTGGCGAAGGGGGCCCACGCGGAACCCATAAGAAACCTGTAAATTTAAATCTTCCTGTTCCAGTTTTTCGTTTTGCAGAGCGGCCTGCGCGTCCCGCGCTTCGATGTCCGTGATGGAAAATCGCGTGACTGAAAAACCCAATGTCCCGCGCGCGCCCTTGCGGAGCGGAAGCGCGAGCGCCGCGTACTGTTGAGCGGAATCCTCGAAAAGTTCGGCGTGTGTCAGCGTCAATTCCGGAAACGGAGTCAGTCCCAACCCGGCCGGATTCCAATAGATAGCATTGGAGGCTTCCGCCAGAGCGGATTGGGCCTCGCCCATGCCGATGCTTCGAGCGCCATTGCCCAGGGAGAGAAAACCCAATCCTGTTTTCCCGGGATCTGCGAAAAGGGATCCATGGGCGAAAAAGCCAATCACGAGGGCAACCGATATCTTTTTCATCGTATCACCATCAGTTTTCCGGTCTTCTTATTGCCGCCCGATTCCGCGATCCAATAGTACGTTCCGCTCGCGACTTTTTCTCCGCCGGTGGTTCGCACGTCCCATTGGACGGTCGGATTTCCGATCAACTGAATCTCTTTAACAAGAGCCCCTTGCAAATCAACAATGCGAAGGGTGCCTTCTTGCGGGATGTTCGCGAACGTGATTCCCCCCGCTTCAGTGCCGGTTTGCCCTGACCCCAACCCCGCGTTGGGGCCGCTGGGCCGCCAGGGAACAGGAAAGGCCACCACTTCATTGACATCGGTTGACGCCGCTCCCATGACAGCGAACACGCCAAACCGTTGGACCCCGCCTTCCACTCGACTCAAGAACAGATCCACGTCGTTGCTGGGCAGGCGAAACCAACTTTCCGTTTTCGGATCGAGCACCCACAGACGGAGTGTTTTCGCCAATATGTTTTTCTCCTGTTGCGGGTTCATGGGATCTGGCAACTGAAGCCCGATCTCCAACGAGCGTGTAGGTTGAATCGATCGGCCGTTTGAGAGTTGATAGAGGTGAATCAACTCCCCCGGTTTCTGGAGAATGGGGTCAATGGAGGCGCCCTTCGTGTTGGTCAAAGTGACTTCGACCATCCCGCCGGGAATGGGGAAGCGGTAACCGTTTGATTCCCGGTAGGCTTTATCCGTGGCGCGTTGGATGAGGCCGACATCTGTGGTCGTAAAGTTCGATGGTTTTTCTTCCATGCGGACCGCAAAATCTTGATCCATGGCGTTCGGCGGAAGGCGAAGCTGCCAGGCGGAATTCGTGAGATCGAGCTCGTTCTGCGCCCCAAAGGTTCGTGTTTGGATCGCGCCCAGAAAAACATAGTTGGACACCAATTGAATGTCGTTGTGGGAGTGTCCCCGCGCGCGAACTCGGGCATAGTAAGTGGTTTGCGGAGCCAAACCTCGAAACGGGAAGGCAAATTCTTGGGTCCAGTCGCTCGCTTCTCTTTGATCCGTGAAACTTTCATTCAACGCGATTTCAGCTTGATATTCGGTGCCGCTTGAATTTCCATTGGGTCCCCAGTGAGCAGTGATTTCACTGCCCAGTGCCGTTAATGGCTCTGCGGAAGGGGCGGCCGGAGGCGTCACGGCCGTCGCTCCCCTGGAAGCGGAGGCGGTGAATTGATCATTCAAGAAGTTGTAAGAGAAAATTGTTCGAGAGACCAGCGAGTTGGGCGCAAGGTCCCGTTCCTCATAGGTGAGGACATTGGTCGAAACTTTCAAGGGAATGTCCGCCACCAAGCCGCCCGTCGAGTTGAGAATGTGGAAACCCTGTTCGGTGCTGGGATTTCGTACCCAAGCCCAGACAATGGAGGTTGCGGTGATCTGTTCAGCATAGAAAGAAACCGGGGGTTGAGGTTGGATGTAGCTGAGGGTCCTCCCCGTTCCCAAATCCACGTGAGGCGTGACCTTGTTTTCACTGTTCCGCGCCGCCACCCGGACATGATAGAGAGTGCCGACGTCCAACCCCTGGATGTCCATCGGGTTTTGGGTGGTCCAATCACTGAACGATGTTTCGGAGGCAGGAAACGCGGGATTTTTGCTCCAAAAAACTCGAAACTCTGTGCCGCCCGGGTTGTTGGCGGTTCCCCACGCGACACGGATCACGCTCACTTCCACTCCTTGCGGATCGACGGTTTTAAGGGGCGGTTGAGCCAAAGTGACCACCGGTCCCACTACCAGAGGATCCACCGATCCCGACAAGGGGTCAAAGGCCCGAACTGTGTAGATATAAGGCGTGTTGGGCCGTAAGTTCAGATCAGTAAAAGTGACAGGGGCCGTGGCGAGGGCCACTGGAATCGTCGCGGAACTCGCGCCCAGCAAAATCGAGGAAGGGTCGGGAATGACGGTGTAATAGAGAATGTTTTCTTTGGTGTTTTGAATTTGTGCCACAAACGTCAGGCTGGATGAAAAAGTTTGAAGATTCTCCAGCGATGGCGTCGGAGGAGGCGTTCGGTCAAGATAAATGGTTTTAATTGTCTCAGGTGTTTCCCGTCCGGTAATATCGATAAACACGGCTCTAAGAGTGGCGAGACCATCAGGACCGGACTCAGGCGCGATGATGTACGGTTGGACAAAAACATTGGTGGTTGTGGGAAGATCGAATGTGACAGGTTGCGGTCCTCCCGAAAGTTTCACGGACCGAAGGATGCCGATCAGAGAGGCGTCCCAATCGAATTTCACCGGAACATTGATGATCTTCGTTTGGAATTGTCCGGGCGCCGTTTCCACCACATTCGTTCCATCCGCGACGAAGCTTAACGTTCCATCGGGTCTGAAGTTGTAGAGGTTGATGGTGTCGGTGGAGGGCCGAGTCGACCAGTTCCCGGCCCGGTCTCGATACCAGGCATAAACGGTTTTTTCTCCGCCGGTCGAAATATCCAACAACCACTCAATCGCCATGCGCGGTGCGATGAACGGATATTCGAGCGGGGCGGCGCTGGTGCTGTTGGCCAATCGCACCGCGGTGACGCCGGTCCTGTCATCGCTTGCCTGCAAATCAAGCCGGACCAGCGGGATTCCTGTCACGGAATCGCCGTTGTTGATTGAGACGGCTCCGAAGTGGGGCGGAACGCGGTCCAAGGTCACACTGGCTGTCGCGGGAGAAACAGTTACATTCCCCGCGCGGTCTTTGAACCAAAATTGAAAGAGATAATCGCCGTCTGAGATATGGGGTTCTCCCAGAGACCACTCGAAGAAATTGTCGGAGTCGAGCTCCAGCAGTTCCGTTCTGCCGGAGGATTGTTGGGTGAAGGAGGCTTCCAAAAAACCCGACAGATCGTCTTTGAACTGGACGCCCAAGTTGATGTTCAATTGGTTGGTGACCGGGCTTCCTCCGTTCACCGTCAAGGAAACGTCATACATCGGAATCCGGTCCGAATAGAATTCAAAGAAACCGTGGCCCATGTCGAGTCGCAGATCTTCAGAGCATTCGTTTCCCCCGGAACACTTCATTTGTCCTGAAAACGCTTCGCCAACCGTGAAACTGATGTTATGGCCTCTATCGCGAAAGGTTGGTGTCGATGTGCCGACACCGCCCGTCATAACCAGTGAGTGAACGGGAATTTCATAGGAGCTTCCGCACGCGCCGCCCTGGCAGAGAGTCTCCGGTGGACGCCGATCCGCAAAAAGGAAGAGGGGGTTTCCCAAAAGAAGAAAAAAAGCAACCCAGGGAACCCGTCTCATGGGAGGTGCTCCTTCTTGGACGACGTCTTCATCCGTTCCCCGATCTTTTCGATGTAATCCAAAGCCCCTTTGTGGTTGGGATCCAAATTGAGGACTCGAACAAAATGCGCGAGGGACAAATCCAACTGACCGTTTTGATAACTCTCAATGCCTTTTAGGTAATCCTTTGAAACCCGGTCGGTCAGCTCCGCCTTAGAATTTCGTTCGCGGGTTAGCTGTTTCTTGAGGCCCAAGGCCTGCGTGTGAGTTGGATTCACGGCGAGAATTCGATCGACGTGATGAAGCGCGACATCAAACGCGCCGATCTTTTGCGCGGAGAGAGCGCCTGACATATGTTCTTCGATTTCTCGAGTTTTCAAATCCTCCAAAGCTTTCGAGGCGTCTTTATTTTTGGGGTCCCATCTCAAAACAAAAGCATATTGTTCCCGAGCCAGAGGGGCGAGGTCCGCTTTTTCAAATACACGGGCCCGGTCCATTAAGATGGGATGGGTGGCCGTTGTTATTTTTTCGGACCGGTTTTTCGCCTGACTTGAGTGGGAAGCGGAGGTTTCAATGGAGACGGATTGAAGCGGGGTTCGCTCCTTCAAATCAGCGGCAGTGGATTCGAACCCCTTGATGTCTTCTGGAGAAAGGAGGTTCACGAGAGAAGCCAACGTCATCGCGACCGCGGGCGAATTGAGGAAATGATTCATCCGTTCATTGGAAGCGGCGTCAAACCCAAGCGAAATGGGATCGAATTCGAACGGCATCTGTTGAATCACCATTCGGTCGGACTCATCCTCGAACAGTTGATAAACCGGATCCGGGAGGGCCGCCAACAAGACTGTCGGCCACAGAACCATCAGCGCCGCAACCAGAGATCGTTTCATGGCCGCGCCTGCGATTCAGAAATTTTTTCAAGCGATTTGATGGCCGACTCCAGGTCTTGCGCCGTGATCGCGCCCTCCGATGGAACCACCTTCCGGTAATAATTCATCGCCACCTGATAGGCCCCGGCCCGACGTTTGATATGCCCCAGTCGCCAGTAAACTTCGTTCGCCTTCTTATTGTTGGGAAATTCTCTGAGGAACAATTCATAGACGCGGGCCTGTCCTTCATAATCCCCCTTCGTTTCCAATATCTGGGCCCACCGCAAATAGGATTCTGACGCATAGGTTGAGGTGGGCGCGTCTTTGGCAACGCGTTCGTAGGCCAGACAAGCTTCATCGGGGAACCCCGCTTTCATCAGGGCTCCGGCCCGTTGGAATTGAGCTATGACCTTCAAATCGGGGTCGCGGCTCGATTTGGTGAACTCCCCCAACGAAACGAGCGCTTGTCGGTAATCCTTAAGATCGAGTTCCGCTTGCCCCTTGTAAAAAAGCGCTCGCGCAAATGACGGCGTGCGCGGATAATCCTTAAGAACTTTTTGAAAATGGATAAGCGCTTTAGCGGGATCTTTTTCTTTTACGCCCATCCAGTAATAAGCCTCTCCGGTGGTGGGGCTTGAAGCGAATTGGACAGCCAATTTCGGAAGTTGCTGCGGTTCCACATAGGCGATCTGTTGGTAAGCCTCGGTGATCCCTTGAACCGCCTCCGCTGAATGGATCGAATACGGATAACGATCCATGAATTGATTGAGGGTTCGAATCGACTCTTCATCTTGATTGCTCTTAAGTCTGTTGAGGCCGATCTGAAGGAGCGCGACTTCAACCATCGGGGATTCGCCTGTTCGAGCCATTTTCTGATAGTAAACCGCGCTTCGATTTTTGTCTCCCAATCGCTCCGCGAAGGAGGCGGAGCGAACCAGCGCGCGAGGGGCGTAAGCGGAGGTCGGATATCGTTTTGAGAGTTCGTCCCAAGTTGTGAAAGCCGTGAGGTCAGCGGTTTTTTCCTGGCATCGGCCCGTCATGTAGAAAGCCAGCGGCGCGTCTTCATCGTCCGGAAACATCTCCGCGTATTTCGTGTAGGACGAGGCGGCCTCCGCGTAGGATCCTTTGTTCCAAAAGAGATGCGCCTGCGCCAGAAGGCCGAATTTGACGACGGCTCGATCATCGCCAAAGCGCACCATCAATTCATCAAGACGTTTTTCCGCCTCTCCATATTTCTGTTGGGCCACCAGAGCCGCCACCAGTCCTCCGGTGGCTTTCGAACTGAGATGGGGGGATAGAGGTTTTAACAGCAGCTCTTCAAAAATTTTCTCGGCTTCGGCATAACGTCTCCCTTTCAGATGGGCCTCTCCAACCAAGAGATCGCATACTTCAAACTCCAGCGCCCGGGGGCCTTGAGACGCGGCATTTGCTTTCTGATTCTGACGGTGGGTTTTGAGATCGGCGGAAAACTCCGTGGTCAAACGGTCAAATTGACGGTTTGTCCATAGAGCGGAAGCCGTCAAGACAAACGCCTTGGCAACTGTTTCTTTTTTCCCCACTTGCATGACTTCTTGAAAATCTTTCACCGCCTGGTCTGTCTGATCGGCTCGTTCGTAGGAGATGCCTCGCAAGAGAAGAATCTCGGATTTCCGGGGATCTCTGCTTAAGGCCGGTAAGAGGGTGTTGCAGACAGAGACCGCGCTTTCCGGACGGGAGGTGATCAAATAATGTTTAACGAGTTCAAAGGAGGCTTGGAAGGCGGCGTCTGTTTCTTTGCTTGTGAGAAGAGAGGTTAAGATTTGTTGGCCGTCGGACTCGTTTCCATCTCTTAAAGCGCTAAGTCCGTCCAGCAGGCGCGACGCGGCGAAAAGGGCCGGAGGCGCGCGATCATCAATCATTGAGAAAAAGCGGCGCGCCTCTTTAAAATTATCCGTCTGAAACGCAAGCGACCCGCTGAGATAAGATTGGAGCGCCTTAAGATCTGCCGGAAGATCGGAGACTCCCTCCAATTGCCGTCGCGCATGATCAAATTCTCGAAGCGTTAGGTAAGACCGCGCCAGCCCCAGGCGGCTCGGCGCGGTCAACCGACTGTTGGGAAAAGATTCCAGCAATTGTTGATATTTAAGAATGGCCGCGTAACTTTGCCCCTGCGTTTCCAACAAGCAAGCGCTTTTAAAAACCGATCGGTCAGAGTTAATTTTTTGGAGGGAGAGCAGCGCCTTATCAGAATTTCCGCCCCTTTCCTCTGATCGCGCTTCCAAAAGATTAAAAGCCTCGCTTGAGTTCAAGGGTGGCGTCATGCCGCGGAGGCCGTTAAGCAAAACCTCGGCTTGGTCGACCTCCCCCATCTCCAAATAGGACGAAGCCAAAAGCAATAGTAGCGGGGTCTTATATAAATCGAATGACGGGTTGGACAGAGACTCCAGAATCCTCAATTGCGTTTGATCAAATTCGGATTTCTGATAGGACTCCACGATGGCCTCAAACTCGCTAACCTCGGCCCCGCAAGGAACCGCGATGGAAATCAAAGTGACAACAAAAAAAGAGACCTGCCGGAACGTCGAGGAAAAATCAGCGGGGAGCTCAATTTTGAGAGGGGATGATTTTTCAATCACATGATTTTCCCCATCCTGCAACCAGCCCCCGGTTTTGAGTGTGTGTGTCAATAGGTCTGAGGGGATAAGGGCGGAAAAACACCAGCAAGTTCACAAGGTCCATCCTCCCTTATTTTTTACAGTTTTTTCCCGTTTATCGTCGATAAAACGGGTCGGGATTGTACCTAATTTCACGTAAGCCCAATGTCAGCCCAATGTAAATTATTTGTAAAGGTGCGCCGAGACAGTTGCGAAATGGGGGCACTTTTTGAGCAGGATCACTCAGGAGTGTTTTCGACGGGAAAAATGCGGTTTTCGACGAGAAATGGGGCTATTTATCGATTTCAACCACGATGAAATCGT
>JAJVIP010000016.1 GCA_022072025.1 Elusimicrobiota bacterium | reverse complement strand
TCGTGACATCTTGGCCCGAGGCGTTCCAATCCGCTTGCGAGAGAAGCGTGATGGTGCCGGACGTTTTATTGATGGTGATGTCACCATCGGGCTCATTGCCGCCTTGGTCCAAGTAGGTTTGGTCGTTCGATCCATAAAATATTAGGCTCCCTGTTCCACCATCAGCGCCTGCCCCGATCACGATATTTCCTGTACATTGCCATGCCCCATTAATTTTTTTATTTTCAAAGTTGAATGTACCGTTAATTTTCAAAGTATCCCCAGTTTCAGGGCGGATAGTGTCAATAATGCCGCATCCTCCTGGATCGGGATTGACGATTAAGTTGTTAAACATAGTGGAATCATGCACATCTATAATAAAGGTGTTCGCCCCCCCACATTGACTATCATTAGCTACAACATTAATGGTCCCATTGTTATGATTGAAAGTCCCACTAACAACGGTAAAAAATGCCTCAGTGACATCAGACTCTGAATCTCGTCCGACTGACATTGTATTTGACGGCGCAGTGAAACTACCTCTCACAAGGGTAAACAAATTAATCTTTAAATTTGTTGTTCCCGCGGCTGGCGATACCTCGCCAGAAGTTTTATCAATGACTAAATGTGATGTGCCACCAGATCCCGAGTAGGTGTATGTTTGTGTTCCGCCACCATTCATTGTTATTGTGGATATTCCTCCACCATACCCGGAAGCAAGTGGATCCGCTCCGCTTCCGATAACGATATCACCTTCGACACTCCAATTCCCACTCTGAAGAACTCCGTTGCTATGTGTAAATGTGCTGACAACGATAATCTCAACACCACCACCAAATTGAAGACGATTGAATACGCAATCACCAGCGATATTAACCTCGCCATTGTATAGACGCAAATTTTCATTGACATCAATAATGAATAATGAGGAGGCGCCACAATCGGTATCAGATGGGTCTAACTTAACTGTTCCATTATTGTGAGAAAATGTTCCACCTGAAATAGAGAAGAAGGTGACTGTTACATCCGAATAACTTTTACCGATACTAAAAGTCCCACTTGTTGAGGTAAAAGTACCGCCTGTCATAGAAAAGACCCCATTGAGGTCAATCGTGGTTGTAGACCCTACGAACTCCCCGCCCGCTTGTGTGTATCCGCCCAAGGTCATGGTGCTGCCGTTCTGGTAGAAATGACCACTGGAGACCGTGAACGCGTTGGTAACCGTAAAGTTCTTATTGAGATAAATAGATCCGGTGTAGCCAGCAGTCACCGTCATAGACGCCACCGTGCCCTGGAAGGAAGCGTCCACCGTCGACACATACACACTGCCCGCGTCGAATACGACCGTGTGCGAACTCTTGGGCGCGTCCGCCACACCGGGGCCGCCGGAGAAGTAAGCCCAGTTTCCGGGCGTGGACCAATTGCCGGGGGCCGAGGCCACCCAGTAACGAATACCGGAGTCTTGACCCGAGAACACCCAATTCGTGTTGTTGCCCGCGTCCCACGAGTTATAGCCGTAGATGGTTTGACCCGCCGAAGCGCTGGAGTAGCTGACCGTCACGTAGTTCACGCTGTTGGTCGACGTGTTGTTCAAGTACCACACCGCGTTCGTCGGATTGCTCGAGCCCAGGACGATACGGTTACCGGACGTTCCCGCCAAGTTGAAGCTATTGACCGTGAATGTTGAACCCGCCAAGAATTGCAGCGCCGCGCCAGTCGACACATTGAAGTTCCCGCTTACGTTCAAAGCGGAAGTCGTGACGAACAAATCATTCGCCGTCCCCGTCGCTTGAACAACCAAATTGGAATAATAGGTGGTGAAACGCGTCAAGGTGTAAGTGCTCACCACCGCGTCTGCGTTCCCCACGAACATCACGGTGGACGAAGAATGGAACAGCTTACTGCCAAAAGTAACTGTCTCCGCGCCCTGCAGCTTCATGGTGCCCGAGGAGGCAATCGTCAACACGCCATTCACCGCCAAAGTGGAACCGTTGAGCGACAGCGTTCCCGTCGCAATCGTCACATCCTGCCCCGCGGCGTTCCAGTCGGCGTTGGAAAGAAGAGTCAGGGTTCCGCTGGATTTGTTGATGGTGATGTCCCCATCAGGCTCGCCCCCGCCTTGGTCGAGGAAAGTTTGATCATTGGAACCGACGAAGCTCAGAGTGGCACTTCCACCATCGGCGCCGGAGCCTACGATGACCGGTCCTTCCGCGTGCCAATTCCCTTGTAGTACGCCATTGCTGTATGTCATGACGCCTGAAATAATCACCGTATCACCGGCGCCCGTCGTAATGTTTTCGATAGCATTAATTGTAACGCTATAAAGTGTAAGGGAAGTGGGAACATCAATGGTAAATATTGATGTCCCTCCGCCTCCTGCGCCGCTCGGCATGAATTCCACTGTACCGTTGCTGGGATCAAAGTATGTATCTGAAGCGACGCCGAATACGGTGTAGTTCATATCTCCACCGATGTTCGTTCCAAGAGCCATTGTGCCAGTTGGAGCGGTGAATGACCCTGCCACCAATTCAAAGGCCGCGGCGTTAAGCGCCGTCATGCCGCCGGCAGGGAAAACCTCTCCCGCTGTTTTGTTGATCAATATCTTGGCGGTCTCACCGCCTGCCGAATAGCTATAGGTTTGATTCTCGTCGCCGTTCAATGTGATGGTTCCGAAAACATAACTGTTTCGTGCAGCATTACTGAGAATCACAAGGTTGCCTTGGACTTCCCAGTTCCCAATCAAAATTGATTGTGCGTGAGTGAAACTGCCGACCGCAACCACGATACCGCCGCTCGGTTGGAATCGAGAGACGCGGCAACCGCCGGAGTTCACAATAACGTCGTTCAAAATCAAATTGGAACTTAAACTCAGCGTCGCAATAGGATCCAAGTCCCCACATCCCGTGCTCTGAAACGCTACGATGCCGTTGTTGTGATAAAAGGTCGCTCCGTTTCCGATTGTGAGAATGGTCGCATCCCATTGGCCATTGGTTGTGCCTATAGTCGCCCTTCCGCTCGTACTAGTAAACGTGCCACCATACATGGTGAATATCCCATTGACGTCGATCGTTGTCGTTGATCCGACAAATTCACCGCCCGATTGCGTGTACCCGCCCACCGTCAGCGTGCTGGTCCACTGGTTGAACACGCCGTTCATGATGGTCATGGTGCTTGAGACCGTGAAGTTTTTATTGAGATAGATGGTACCGGTGTAGCCGCCGGTCACCGTCATCGACGCGACTGTTCCGGCGAATGATGCGTCCACCGTCGACACATGCACGCTGTTGGCGTCAAACACCACGGTGTGACTGCTCTTGGGAGCGT